>CAYHEI010000167.1:0-5316 GCA_964355385.1 uncultured bacterium
GCTCTTCCGATCTACCTCGGCCTTCTCGAAGCCCTCGGTGCCGGCGGGGTGGATCGTCCAGCGCGAGAGCGCGGCGGCCGCGGCGTCCAGTCCCGCCGTTGTCAGATGAGCCAGCGTGCCGCCCGGCAGGTGAAGTTCCGCGTAGCGGGCGGCGAACCGTCCGGGCAGGACGTCGGCCAGCGCCGCGGCGAGCGTGGCGCGGGGCAGCGCGGTCTTGCGCTCCCGCAGCCAGGCGGCGGCATCGCGTCCGGGCAGGAGGTCGATCGTCACGGCCTCGCCGGGGTGCCAGTAGAGGGACGCCTGCAGGATCGCGGGACCGGAGAGTCCGGTGTGAGTCAGCAGCACGGCTTCGCGGAAGGTCTCGCCGCCGCACGTGACGGCGGCATCGGGCACCGCGACGCCCGGCAAGTCCCCCCAGCGCCCCCGGTCCTCCGCGCTCCAGCGCAGACCCACCAGCGCGGGCTCGGGCTCGATGACGGCGTGGCCGAACTGCCGCGCGAGCTCGTACCCGAAGCCGGTCGCGCCGGTCCGGGCGATGGACCGGCCGCCCGTCGCGACGACGAGCTTCTCCGCGCTCAGGGTGCCGCGCGCGGTGGCCAGCTCGAAGCGTCCGTGCCGCCGCGCGACGCCGTCGACGCGCGCGCCGAACAGGAAGGCGGCGCCGGCCGCCCGCGCCTCGGCCAGGAGCATGTCCAGGATGTCCCGGGCGCTCCGGTCGCAGAAGAGCTGGCCCAGTTTCTTCTCGTGGTACGGGATGCCGTGCGCTTCCACGAGCGCGATGAACTCGGCGGGGGGAAAGCGCGCGAGGGCGGAGACGCAGAACTTGGGGTTGCGGGAGACGTAGGCCGAGGGGCCGGCGTCCCGGTTCGTGAAGTTGCAGCGCCCGCCGCCCGAGGCGAGGATCTTCCGCCCCGGCTGCTCCGCGTGATCCAGCAGGACGACCCGGCGGCCGCGCAATCCCGCCTCCCGCGCGCACCAGAGCCCCGCGCCGCCCGCGCCCAGGACCGCGACGTCCGCCGTGTCCGCGCGTGTCGCCTCGTGCATCCATCCGGTGTACCATGTCTTCCATGCGGTTGCTGAACGGCGCGCTCGACATCGCGGAGGAGTTCGGGAAGGTCGAACACGACTACTTCCTCCCGGTCCGGCTGACCGGCTTCGACGCCCGCCGGCGGACGGGACGCATCGCCTGGGAGCAGCACGCGCTGCGGCCCGCCGCGGACTTCCGCCAGGGCGCGGTCACGTTCGCGCGCGCCGGGGGCGGGTCCTTCCGCGGCCCATACTACGGCGACGAGTCGCTCCCGTTCGCGCTTTCCTTCCCGTCGCCCAGGACGATCCGGCTGCGGATGTCCGCGCGCGCTCCGGTGCTGCCGGACGACCGGGGGTCGCTCATGCTGGCGGGGCCGGTGCGGGACGGTCCCGCCTGGACGGTGCGGCGCGACGGCGGGACGTGGACCTGGTCCAGCGGCGAGGCGAGCGTGGCGGTCGCGCTCGATCCCTTCCGGGTGGAGGTGCGGGACGGGCGGGGCCGGCTCCTCACCCGCACGCGCGGGCTCGCCGACACGGGCTGTTTCATGAACGCCGATCCGGTGCCCTTCCAGTTCGTGCGCTCGGCGGAGTCGCACCGGCGGCACGTGGCCGCGTCCTTCGCGATCGCGCCCGACGAGGGCTTCTACGGCTGCGGGGAGTCGTTCACGCGGCTGAACAAGCGGGGCCAGCGGGTGGTCCTCTGGACCAACGACGCGCAGGGCGTGCAGACGGGCCGCATGTACAAGCCCGTGCCGTTCTTCCTCAGCAGCCGCGGGTACGGGATGTTCGTCCACTCCTCCGCGCCGCTGAGCTTCGACTTCGGAAAGACCTACGACGAGACCGCCGTGCTGTACTCCGGCGACGACGCGCTGGACCTCTTCGTCTTCGTGGGCGACCCGAAGCAGGCGCTCACGGACTACACGGCGCTGACCGGGCGCAGCCCGATGCCCCCCGCGTGGACGTTCGGGCTGTGGATGAGCCGGATCACGTACAAGTCCCAGCGCGAGACCGAGGCCGTGGCGCGGAAGCTGCGACGTCACCGGATCCCGTGCGACGTGCTCCACCTCGACACGGGCTGGTTCGAGCAGGACTGGCGCTGCGACTACCGATTCTCGCCGACCCGGTTTCCCGACCCGCGCGGCATGATCCGGCGGCTCAAGCGCCGGGGGCTGCGCGTGTGCCTCTGGCAGCTGCCGTATTTCACGCACGACAACGCGCTCTACGCCGAGATCGTCCGGAAGGGGCTGGCGGTGCGCGACATCGAGGGCGGGGAAGAGACGCAGGAAGCCGCGCTCGATTTCAGCAACCCCCGCGCCGTGCGCTGGTACCAGGACCGGCTCGCGGGGCTGCTGCGCCAGGGCGTCGCCGCGATCAAGGTGGACTTCGGCGAGGCCGCGCCGCTCGAGGGCCGGTACGCCTCGGGCCGCACGGGCTTCCACGAGCACAATCTCTACCCGCTCCGGTACAACCGCGCCGCGGCGGAAATCACGAAGCGGGTCACGGGGAACGGGTTCATCTGGGCGCGCGCGACCTGGGCCGGAAGCCAGCGCTACCCGCTGCACTGGGGCGGCGACGCCGAGAATACCGACTCCGCGATGGCGGCCACGCTGCGCGGCGGGCTCTCGCTCGGGCTGACCGGGTTCACGTTCTGGAGCCACGACATCGGCGGGTTCGTGAAGCGGCCCGAGCCCGATCTCTACCTGCGCTGGCTGGCGTTCGGGATGCTCACCTCGCACAGCCGCTGCCACGGGGCGCCCCCGCGCGAGCCGTGGGAGTTCGGGAAGGCGTTCCTGGACCGGTTCCGCACCGCGGTGGAGTTGAAGTACCGGCTGCTGCCCTACATCTTGAAGGAGGCGCGGGCGGCGTCCGCGTTGGGCCACCCGCTGCTGCGGCCGCTGTTCTTCGAGTTCCCGGACGATCCCGGCTCGTGGCTGGTGGAGGACGCCTACCTGCTCGGCCGCGACCTCCTGGTCGCGCCGCTGTTCTCCCCGGACCGGACGCGCCGGGTTTACCTCCCGCCGGGTCGCTGGACGGAGCTGGGCGCCGCGCGGTCGCTCGAGGGCGGCGGCTGGCACCGTCTCGCGGTCGGGGAGATTCCGGCGGTGGTCCTCGTGCGCGGCGGCGCGCACCTGCCGATGGCCGAGCCCGCCCTCAGCACGGAGGACATGGACCTGGAATGACCTGGGTCCTGGTTCGGCATGGGCAAACCGAGTGGAACCGGCGGGGAATGATCCAGGGGCAGACCGACGTGCCGTTGAACCGGCGGGGAAAGGCGCAGGCACGCGCGGCAGGGAAGCTGCTGCGCGGCGAGCCGCTCAGCCTGGCGCTTGTCAGCGACCTCGCCCGGGCGCGGGAGACCGCCCGGCTCGCGCTGGGTCGCCGCCGGGTGCCCACGATCGTCTCGTCCGCGCTACGGGAGCTGGACTTCGGGAAGTGGGAAGGACTGCGGGCGGCGGATATCCGGGCCCGCGTCCCCCGGGCCCGGCTCGGTTGGATGGCCGGACTCCCCGGCCGGCGCTACCCGGCCGGCGAGTGCTTCCGGGACGCCTGTGCCCGGGTGCGGCCGGTGCTGGCCGCCGCCGCCCGGCGCGCACGGGGGGGCACGGTGCTCGTCGTGGGGCATCAAGGTTCGCTGCAGGCCGCGCTCGTCATCCTCCTCGGCTTCCGCCTCGCCGCGGGCCGGCTCTTCCGGATTCCGGGCGGGGGGCTGACGAGGGTGGAGACCCCCAAAATCTAGTACCGCCGCCTTGACGACCCCCGCCATATTGTGTATGGTGACCGCGAGTACGATCCTAATATCGGTGCCATCAACCGGGAGGTAGCGCGAGCATGCCCAAGTACGACCCCTTTATGTTCACCGTGTCCGAAGGGATCGACCGCGACCAGTACCTGACCGCCCTCTACTCGCTCGTCGCGCCGACGAACGACGCGCTCGCGATCGCGCAGGCGCTCGTCACGGAGCAGACGACCGGCACGTGGACCGCGGTGCCCGAGGAGACGCAGGACGTGAAGCTCCGGAGCATGGGCCGGGTCCTGGGCGTGTACGAGGTCCCCGACTACGAGCGCGAGCGGCCGCCCGAAGGCACGGAGCGCACGCTGCTCATGCAGGTCGCCTACCCGGTCGAGAACATCAACGGCCAGTTCCCCGAGTTGCTGACGACGCTGTATGGGAATGTTTCCATGATCGGGAAGCTCAAACTGCTCGATATCGCGATGCCGCCCGGCATGCTCAAGTCCTTCAAGGGGCCGAAGTTCGGCATCGAGGGCGTGCGGAAGCACCTGGGCGTCGAAGGCCGCCCGCTGCTGGTCGGCATGTACAAGCCCTGCATCGGCGCCCTGCCCGACGCGATCGCCCGCATGGCGTACGACATGGCGATCGGCGGCGTGGACGTGATCAAGGACGACGAGCTGATGGCCGATCCCAAGTTCTGTCCGGTGGACGCGCGGGTCGAGGCCACGGAGAAGGCGCTGGACCGCGCGCGCAAGGAGACCGGGCGCCGGACGCTCTACGCCGTCAACGTCACCGACCGGCCGGACATCATGTTCGAGAAGGCGCGGCGGGCCGTGAAGAACGGCGCGTCCGCGCTGATGGTCAACGTCTACACGGTCGGCTACGGCGCGGTGCAGGCGCTGGCCGAGGATCCCGCGATCTCGGTGCCCATCCTGGGCCACCCGGCGTTCGCGGGCACGTACTTCGAATCGCCGTATCACGGGATGACCTCCGCGCTGGCGCTGGGCAAGTTCGCCCGGCTCTCGGGCGTGGACATGATCATCTATCCCTCGCCCTACGGCAAGGTCCCGTTGCTGCGCGAGCGCGCGGTGCGGGTGGCGCAGGAGTTGACCGCGCCGATGCAGCACGTGAAGCGCGTGTTCCCGGGCCCCGCGGCGGGGATGCACCCGGGCTCGGTCGCGCAGTCCGTCGCGGATTTCGGCGTGGACCTCCTGATCGGCGCCGGCGGCGGGATCCACGGGCATCCGGACGGGACGATCGCGGGCTGCCGCGCGTTTCACCAGGCGTTCGAGGCGGTACTCAAGCGGCAGCCGCTGGCCGAGGCGGCCAAGGGGAAGCCCGAGCTCGAGAAGGCCCTGGCGCGCTGGGGCGAAGGGGACGAGTCCGCGAAGATCTACGCCCTGCTGCAATGATCTAAGGAACCCCCAGCCTCCAGCTGGGGCGACCCTCGACCGGCGGGAAGCGCTTGGAGGCTTCCCCCCGGGTGGGGGTTCAGTGCGGCGGGTCCATGCCGCCCCCGCCCGGGGGGCGGGGGGGGGGCCGGGGGGCCCCCCGGGGCG
>CAYHEI010000167.1:5326-6643 GCA_964355385.1 uncultured bacterium
TCCATGCCGACCAGGCCGGCGGCCATGGCTGAGCCATGTCCGCCGCGCGGGCCGCGCACCGCGCGGCCCGCGGTATGCTGGTGTAGCATGGTCCGATGACGGACCGGCGGCGGGCGACGTGGCTCCTGGGCGGCGCGATCTTCGCGCTCTCGCTGGGCGTCAACATGCACGTCGCGATGAACGTAAACTTCATCCACGAGCTGTTGCACGGCACGTCGTGGCAGCAGGGCTACCTCGAGGCCATCCGCGAGACGTGCGGCATCCTCTCGTTCTTCGTGATCATGGCCCTGGTGGGGCGTTCCGAGCCGAAGGTGGCGGCCGTCATGCTGCTCCTGGTGGGGACGGGCCTCGCGGCGTACTCCCGCATCGCGACCATCCCGCACCTCATCCTCTGCTCGCTGATTTGGAGTTTCGGCTTCCACGTCTGGGTGCCGATCTCCGGCTCTCTGGCGCTCGCGCTGGCCCGGCGGGGCCGGGAGGGCCGGCTGCTCGGCACGCTGGGCAGCGTCGGCGCGGCGGGCGTCCTGATGGGCCTCGCGCTGGTGTGGGCGCTCCGGCGGTTCGCGGGCTTCGGGATGCGGGAGCTCTTCCTCGGCGGGGGAGCGCTCACGGCACTGGGCGCGATCCCGCTGCTCTTCCTGCCGGACGTGCGGGAGCGGCGCGCGGACGTGCCCCGGCTCACGAGTTTTCTCGCGCCGAAGTTCCGGCTGTACGCCGCCTTCGAGCTGCTCGACGGCATGCGCAAGCAGATCTTCATCCTGTTCGCGACGCTCGCGCTGGTGCAGGAGCACGGCGCCCGGGTCGAGACGATCGCCGCGCTGATGTTCGCCAACCAGATCATCATGCTCGGGCTGGCTCCCCTCGTGGGCCGGTGGGTGGACCGCGTAGGCTCGCGCACGGCGCTGGTCGCTTATTTCACGGGGCTGATCGGGGTGTTCATCCTCTACACCGCGCTCCGGGATGTGCGGGTCCTCTATGGAGTGTTCATGGTGGACAGCGCGCTGTGGTCCCTGCGGGTGGGACTCTCGACCTACGCGAAGGGGCTCACGGGGGCGACGGAGCGCACCCGCCTGCTCGCCATGGGCGTCACCATGAACCACGTTGGCGCCGTGACGCTGCCGCTCGCGGGGGGCGCGCTCTACGCCCTCTACGGCTACCGCCTGCCCTTCTACGCGGGCGCGGCCGTCGCCGCGTTCTCGGCCGTGCTCGCGCTGCGGCTGCCGCGCCGCGCGGTTGCGGCGCGGGCCGGGCGCCCGGCCGAGGCCTGACCGGCGTGGAGGCCGCCGCGCTCCTCGCCCGGCTCGTGGGCACGCCGAG
>CAYHEI010000168.1:0-4967 GCA_964355385.1 uncultured bacterium
ACGACGCTCTTCCGATCTGCCCTCCGCGCGCCGTCCGAGCCCGAGCGGCTGCTCGCGGTCCTGCGCGCGGTGCTGGGGGAAGGCCCGGTGGCGGCGCCGGTCGCGCGGTCGTGAGCGCGCACTTCCGGACCGCGCTGGCGCTGGCGCTGCTCCTGCCGGGGTGCTCCCCGGAGCCGCGGCCGCTGCCGGAGATCCTGGGCGTGGTCAACCATGAGTACCTCACGACGGACGAGTACCTTCATCAGTTCACGCTGCGCGGCGGTCGGCGGCTGGAGGGGAAGGCGCGCCGGGCGTTCAAGCGCGGCCTCCTCGCCGAGCTCGTGGACCGCGCGCTTCTCCTTCAAGAATGTCGCCGTCGCCGCATCAGGCCCGCGCGCCCCGGATTCAAGGCGGCGATGCGGGAGCTCGGGGCCGACGGGGCGACCGGGTGGGACCTCGGCGATTCGCGCCGACGCTGGCAGGTCGAGGATGACGCGGCGGAGAAGGCGGCGATCGACGCGCTGCTCGCCGGCGCCGCGCTCGACGCGGACCCGCCGACGCGCGCGGAAGCGGACGCGTGGCTCGCGCGCCACCCCGAGGCGGGCTGGAGCCCCGTTCGCGTGCGACTGCGCCGGATTATGGTACACTCGGCCACGATGACCTCCAGCGTTTCGCGCGCGCTCGCCGCCGGCATGCCGTTCGGGGAAGCCGCCCGGCGCTGGTCGGCCGCTTCCGACCGGCGCTCCGGCGGGGAGATGGGCTGGCCCGGCCCGGCGGACGGCCCGCCGGAGGTCTGGGTGGCCGTTCGGGATCTGCCCGCGGGACGGACCGCGGGCCCGATCACGACTCCGTACGGCACTCTGTTCCTCAGGGCGGACGCGCGCGCGGACGCCGAGCGTCTCGGCCGCGCGGACGCCCGGGACCGGGCGCGCCGCGCGATTCTGTCCGACCGTCGCCGCGCCGCGCTGGGCCGGTACGTGGAACGCCTCCGGACGGACGCCGTGATCAGTCTCGACCTCGCGGCCGTGGACGGGCTGTGACCGGGGCGGCCGTCTTGCTCGCTTTCCTGGCCGCCGGGCCCGCGCCGGCGGAAATCGTGGAGCGGATCGTGGCGAAGGTCGGCCGGGACGTGATCACGAAGACCGAGTGGCAGGATATGGTGCAGGCCGCGACGGCCGCCGGGAAGAAGCCCTCGAGCGCCGCCCTCGGGCGGGAGGTGCTGGAGCGCATGATCAGCGACCGGCTCGTCATCCAGGAAGCCGAGGCCGAAGGGCTCAAGGTGGCGGACGTCGAGGTGGGGCCGCCGGTGGACCAGGAGCTGGACGCCGTCCGGAGCCGGTTCAAGGGAGAAGGGGAATTCGCCGCGCAGCTTCGCAAGGAGGGGATCACCCTCGAGGACCTCCGCCAGCGCTACACGGCGCAGGTCAAGGACCGGTACGCGTACCTCAAGATGATGGGGCGCAAGCAGCGCGAGTTCGAGGCCTCCCTCGACGCGTCGGAGGACGAGATCAAGGCCTACTACGAGGTGCATAAGGCGACCGAACCGTGGATGACCGTTCCGCAAGTGCACGCGCGTCACATGCAGTTCAACGTGGACCCCGCGCTGGCCGGGGCCGCCCGCGCGGAGGCCCTCGCGGCCGCACGCAAGTTACTGGCCGCCGCCCGGGGCGCGCTTAAACGCGGGGAGACGTTCGGATCGGTCGCCCAGGCGCTGTCCGAGGACCCCACCACCCGCGCGGCGGGAGGGGACCTCGGAACCTTCGGCCGGGGGACGTACCACGAGGCGCTCGAACGGGCCGCGTTCTCGCTCAAGGAAGGAGGCGTGAGCGGGGAGATCGAGACGCCCGCCGGGCTGCATCTGGTCCGGGTGGACGAGGTGCTCAAGCCCCGGCAGAAGACCCTGGACGATCCCGTGTCCACGGCCCCCGCGACCGTCTCGGACGATCCCGCCGTGGCGGGGGAGATCCCCCTGCGCGACCACATCCGGAGAACCGTGAAGAACGAGAAGATGTCCAAGGCGCTCCAGGCCTGGGTGGACGGGCTCAAGGCCCGGGCCTCGATCCGACGCTTCCTGGAGGAAGGCCCGGGGACTTGAAGGCGGCAGGGGGCCCGCGCCGCGTCGTGGTCAGCCTCGGCGACCCCCTCGGCATCGGACCGGAAGTGATCGCGAAAGTCCTCGCCCGGTCGCCGTCGCTCGCCCGGCGTTGCCTCGTGGTTGGGGATCCCGGCGTTCTCGCCCGGGCCGTCCGCCGCTTCGCACCCGCCGCGCGGCGCCGTGCCTTCCGGACGTTCGACGCCGCGGGCATGACGTCCGGGCTTCCCCCGGCGGCGCCCCCGGAGGCCCGGTGGCTCGAAGCCGCCACCCGGCTCGTGCTGGCGGGCGAGGGAGGGGCGCTCGTCACCGGGCCGGTCACGAAGGCCCGCATCGCCCGCGGACTCCCGGGGTTTCGGGGCCAGACCGAGTTCATCGCGCGGGTCGCGGGCGTCCGCGAGCCGGTGATGATGCTGGCGGGACCCACGTTGCGGGCGGTCTGCGTCACGCGGCACATCCCGCTGCGCCGGGTTCCGGGCGCGCTCACCGTTCCCCTCATCGCCGGTGCGGTGGTTGCCGTGGCACGGGGGCTGCCGCGGTGGTTCGGCATCCGCGCCCCGCGCATCGCGGTGTGCGGTCTCAATCCGCACGCAGGCGAGGGCGGATTACTGGGCGAGGAAGACCGGCGGATCGTACTGCCCGCGGTTCGCGCGGCCCGTCGCCGGGGCGCACGGGCGACGGACCCGCTGCCCGCCGACGCCGCGTTTGCCCTCGCGGCGGCGGGGCGGTACGATGCGGTGGTAGCCATGTACCACGATCAGGCGAACATCCCGGTGAAGACGGTCGAGCGGGACCGGGCCGTGAACGTCACGCTGGGCCTGCCGTTTCTCCGGACCTCGCCCGCGCACGGCACCGCCTACGACATCGCCGGCCGGGGCGTCGCCAATCCGGAGAGCATGCGCGCCGCGTTCGAGCTGGCCGCGGCCGCGACGCGCGCATGAAGGACGACGGACGGCGGCTCGCCCTCGTGTTGGCGCTCGTCGGAGCGGGCGAGGGCCTTCTGCTCGGGAAGGTCCTTGAACTGTGCTTCTGCATCGGGCAGTACCGGCTGATCATGGCCTTCGGCGCACTGGGCGGGCTGGGCATCGGCGTGATGACCTGGCTGACCCGCGCCGCCGCTCCGGGCCGTATCCGCCGAAACGCCGTTCTCGCCGGGGCCGGAGCCGGCGCGCTGGTGCTCCTCGTCTACTTCCTGTGGCGCGTCCTGCCGCTCGTGCGCGAGGAGATCGCTTACTACGGCTGATGCGAGGCCCGGCACGCTCCCAATGAGTTCGGCGGTGGACAAGCCGCTGCCCGCCCCGGGGACCGTGCTGAAGGAATTGCAGAAGCGGTTCGCCTTCCGATTCCGCAAGGGTCTCTCGCAGCACTTCCTGATCGAGCCGCACACCCTGGAGCGCATCGCCGCCGCGTCGGGCGCGGGCCCGGGGGACTGGATCGTGGAGGTCGGCGCGGGCGCGGGTTTCCTGACGGCGCGGTTGCTGCGGACGGGGGCGCACGTGCTGGCGATCGAGGTGGACCCGGGCATGACGGAACTGCTGCGGACCGTGATCGGGTTCGCGCCGCGGCTGACCATTCTCGAGGACGACTTGCTCAGGGTGGAGGCGTCGCGTCTTCTGGCCGAACGCGGCGCCGTGCGCTGGGTCGTGGTGGGCAATCTTCCATATCACATCACCAGCCCCGCGCTCTTCCGCCTGCTGGGCTGGGGGCGCGCGGGGGGGCCCGCCCCGGCGCGCCTGATCCTGATGGTCCAGCGGGAGGTCGGCGCTCGTCTCGTGGCCGCCCCGGGCACCAAGGCCTACGGCCGGCTCACGGTGGAAACGGCGTATGCGGCGAACTGCCGGAAGCTTTTCGAGGTGCCGCCGGGGGCCTTCCTGCCCCGCCCCAAGGTTCATTCCGTCGTGCTGGAGCTTGTCCCGCGCGCGCCCGCCTTGCCGTTCGCGGCGGAGGCCGTCTTCCACCGGATCGTCCGGGCCGCGTTCGGCCAGCGGCGCAAGACCCTCGCCAACGCGCTCGCCGAGGAGGCGGGGAGCCGCGGGGCGGTCGAGGCGCTGCTGGCGGCCGCAGGCCATCCGGCGGGCGTCCGGGGGGAGCGTCTCACTCCGAGTGACTTCGTGCGGCTGGCCGAACGCTGGGCGACGGGGGAGGAGGAGAGAGTGAATAATAATGTGCAGTAAAGAACAACTCCTTATCGTGAGTCGCCCGGTCCCCCCGGACTTGACATGTACCCCCCATCCTGTTAGCCTCGGCGTGGGGAGGGCTCAGGTTGAAAACTGGGCCAAGGTGACCGTCGCCTGATCTCGATGTTCCGGGGTCGGGTGGATGCCTGTAACCCTCTGGCAAGGGCGAAAGGAGACGGGTGATCAAACTGTTCGAATGGATGGCTTCGCGCTCGGAGCGAGCCCGCACGGTGAGCGATGTGATGCTTTCCGCCTGCCTGAATTCCTTCCACCATTTTTTCAAGATGCTCCATCCTTATTACGGATTCATGCCGTTCGTCGGCACACGTTCGCTCGAGAGGCCGGCCGGGATTTTCCCGGCCGGTTTTCCGTTGCGCCCGGCGCCCGCCTACGCGTTGAATCGACAACCGATTCAGAGGGTCTGAGGGCCTGAGGCTCTCGAGACCGCCTGCGGCCGGAATGCTAGGCCGCCGGCCGGTGCTCCTTGTGCGGAGGCCGGGCCGCTTTGACCCGCCGGTGTGGGTCAAGAGGTGAGGATGAGATCGAGCGCCATCGGACTGCGTGAAGAGGGCGCCCGTGAACGTCCCGCCCGCTTGCCTTCCACCTCCGGATCGAATCCGGTCAGTTCATCGATAACGGACTCGTTTTACGCGCTCCCGCGGAACAGGCGGGAGCAAGGCCCCCTCCCGGCCATGCCAGTGGCCGCGGGGGCCGCGTGG
>CAYHEI010000168.1:5067-6640 GCA_964355385.1 uncultured bacterium
CGCGCCGTGGGCCGCGCCCTGGCGCTGGCGGCTGTCTGTGCGATGTCCGTTCCGCGCGAGGTGAGGGCGATGGCGGTGGACGGCGCGCTGCTGACGAACCTGGTGTCGTCGACGTACAACGGGATCGGGGGCGTGGGGTCGGCGTACTTTGTGACGTACGCTGCGACGGCGACGGTGCTGATCGCATGTCCGGCGGTGGCGATCGTGAAGGCATCGGACGTGACGGTGCAGAACACGGGAGGGACGGTGACGTTCACCGTGTGCGTGGTGAACAGTTCGGTGTCCGCGTCGGCGTTGAACGTGCAGTTGACGGACCGGTTGCCGGACAACACGACGTTTCTGGGTCCGTACAGTTATTACGGTGCGCCGGTGCCGAGCCCGTACTATTCGACGACGAACGGGCCGAGTTGGACGGCGGGGACGCCGGCGAACGGGGCGGCGGCGCCGTTGTATCTGCGGTGGGTGTTCAGCGTCGTGGGGCTGAATCGCAGCACGTGCGTTGTGTACGCGGTGAAGATCCTGTGAAGCGCGCCGCCGCTCTGCTCATCGTGCTGGTGGCGGCGGGGCTGGCGCGGGAGGCGTCGGCGGCGACGGCGGACGGGACGCTGATCACGAACGTGGCGACGGCGACGTATGCGGGGACGGTGGCGCCGGGGAGCACGGCGTTTCTGGGGGGTGGGTGGAGCGTGTCGTACGGTGTGACGGCGTGGGTGCTGGTGTCGTCGCCGAACATTCAGTTGCAGAAGACGTCGAGTCCGACGGTGGCGTGTTCGGGGGGGACGGTGACGTACTGCATCTACGCGGTGAACACGTCGTTGACGACCTCGGCGTTCAACGTGGTGTTGTGGGACCAGATGAACCTGCCGACGCAGAACGACTTCTCGTACCTTGGGAACCAGACGAGCTGGAACACGACGAATCCGGCGGCGGTGCTGACGAAGGGGTATTCGATGCGGGTGGATCCGGGGTGCGGGACGAACTGTTCGGGGCCGTTCCCGTACGCGGGCGGCAACTGCTGTATTTATCACTGGACGACGGAGCCGGCGTTGTACACGGGGTCGGCGACGGGGCAGCAGATCTGGATGCAGTGGGTGTGGGACAAGATCGGGCCGGGGCGGAGCGCGGCGGTATGTTTCCAGGTGCAGGTGAATTGATGGTGGCGCGGCGACTCCTCATCTCCTGTGCGCTGCTGGCGCTGGCCTCGGGGCGTGGCGTGGCGTCGACGTCGGACGGGTCGTTGATCACGAACATTGCGAGCGCGACGTTTCAGGTGGTGAGCGGTGGGGCGGTGGTGGTGGCGGGGTACACGGTATCGTACGCGGCGACGCGGACGGTGTTGATTCAGGATCCGTGTTTACTGTTGCGGAAGGCGGCGAACCCGACGCAGCAAGTGCCGGGGTCGAGCGTGACGTTCACGGTGTGCATCGTGAACTGTTCGCTGACGGGATCGGCGTTCGGGGTGACGATCACGGACCAATTGCCGACGAACATGACGTATTTGGCGCCGTCGTATTCCTCGTGGGGGAGATCGGAAGAGCACACGTCTGAACTCCAGTCACGTGAAACGATCTCG
>CAYHEI010000169.1:0-6633 GCA_964355385.1 uncultured bacterium
CGTACCGAGGCCTGGCGCAAGGTCATGGGCGCCGACTCGCCGATCGAGGTCAAGGGCCACGCCGCGCAGGTGGCCATGCCCGAGGGCTTCAAGATCGTCCAGCTGGGCGGCTTCGCGATCCTCGCGGCGGCGGTTGCCCTGTGGCTCGACCGGCGTGGCTACCGGCTGGCGCTCGACGCGGCGGAGCCGGCGCTCCGCCACGGCGGCGGGCTCCGCGCCGAGGCGGCGTGCCAGCCTGGCGGGGTCCGCGGGGGCGAGCCAGCGCGCATCCGCGATGCGGTCGTCCAGGAAACGGAGCGTGACGAGGCCCAAGACGATCGCGGGAAGGCCCTCGAGCAGGAAGAGCCACTGCCAGCCCGCGAGGCCGTGCGCGCCCCGGAGCTTCATGATGAAGCCGGAGAGCGGCCCGCCGATCACGCCCGAAAGCGCGGTGGAGGTGAGGAACAGCGCCGAGGCGCGAGCCCGCTCGCGGGCGGGGATCCAGTGCGCGAGGTAGAAGATGATGCCGGGGAAGAACCCCGCCTCGGCGATGCCCAGGAGCAGCCGGACGCCGTAGAAGCCCGCGGGCGTGTGGACGAACGCGAGCGCGGACGTCAGGACCCCCCAGGTGACCATGATCCGGGCGATCCAGCGCCGCGCGCCCACGACCCCCATGATGAGGTTGCTGGGGACCTCGAACAGGACGTACCCGATGAAGAACATCCCCGCGCCCAGGCCGAACACCGCGGGCGTGAAGCCCAGGTCGCCGGTCATCTCGAGGGCCGCGAAACTGACGTTCACCCGGTCGAGGTAGTTCACCGTGTAGCACAGGAAGAGATACGGCAGCAGGCGGCGCATGACGCGGCCCACGACGCGCCGCTCCCGGGTGTCCCGCCCGTCCTGCGTCGGGTTCATTCCGCCAGTATCGCCCGAACCCGCTGGGAAATGTTGACAGGGATGAGCGCGCCCCGCGCCGGGGCCGCCCGGGAGCGGGAACTTTCCAGCGGGACCTGATAGTTGCCGTTATAGAAGGTGAAGGTCGCGAAGGGCATTACATTGATGTAAATCATTGGTGGAATTCCACGGTGATCTGTACATTTGTGCGAACGTCTTTGCGGGAAGGGGAGGGTCGAGATGGCTGGAACGAGTCGAAAGGAAAACGCGGGGCGGAGCGTGCTGGATCTCCAAGAGGGAATCTTCGGCGCGCTCAAGAAGCCCGTCCTGAATCAATTGCTCAAGAGCGTGTCTTCGGTGGCCTTTCGCAAGGGCGAACGCCTCGTGCAAGAGGGCGAGGCGTTCCACCGGGTCTTTCTCCTGTGCCAGGGCCGGGTCCGCCTGGTCAAGTCGGACGATCAGGGCCGGCAGATCCTCGTGACCGTCCTGAGCCCCGGCGACGTCGTCGGACTCCCTCCTGCCATGACTGGCCGGACCTGGATCACCTCGGCCGAAGGCATGGAATCCGGGCTGGCGCTGTCCGCCGAGCCGGAATTGCTCGGTAAACTGGTGCGAACCACTCCGGAGGTCGCGGCGTGGGCGTTCACCTATCTCTCCCGGCTGCTGAAGGAGTCGTGGGAGGCGGGGTTCAGCAGCTCGACGAAGTTCGGCCGCGAGCGGCTCGCGGAACTGCTGTTGAAGAAGCTCGAGGCGCATGCCACGAAGGGGGCGAATCATCCCGAGGCGTACCAGCCGGTGAGCCGGACCGAGCTGTCGGAGATCACGGGGTTCGCCAAGGAAACGGTGAGCCGTCTCCTGCGCGAGCTGGCGCAGCGGGGCATCATCTCGATGCACGGGCGGCGCATCCGGATCTCGGACCTGCGCGCCTTGCGCAAGCTGGCCGGCACGCCCTGAGACTCGGCGTCCGGGTTACAGGTCGACCCGGACGCCGACGGAAAAGTACCAGCCGCTGAACTCCGTGGCGAGGGGACGCCCGGCCGCCGTGGTCCACACCGCGTCGGTCCGGATCTCGTCCGCGCCGTTCCCGTCGAGGTCGGCGCGCGCCGCGTAGCGTAGCGCGGGCACGCGCGCCCAGCGGTACCCCGACTGGTAGGTCAGGACGGTCCCCCGCAGCACCCGCCAGCCGAGCTCGAGAGCGGCTTCGGCCGACCAGCCCGGTCCGCTCGCCGAGGCGTCCGCGGAGTTCGGAGGGGCGGCGTCCACCGTGGTGACCCGTCGTTCCGTCAACGACCCCCAGGCGGGCCCCGCGAAGCCGGAGACCCGCACCGTGACGGGACCCCGGCCTTCGCCCGCGAGCCAGAGTCCCGCTTCGATCGCCGCGAGCGACGCGGTGAGCGTTTCCGCGATCCTCGTCCGCTCGAGCAGCGCGCCCCGCCCGTCGAACGCTCCGGTCACGGCGCCGGCCGCGAACCACTCCGCCCGTACCCCCGCGCCGGTCGTTCCGCCGATGCGGCGGCAGGCCTCCCACCCGAGGCCCGTGCCGCGGCCCGGGCCCGACACGGCGATGTCCGCGCTTCCTCCCGGGCCGGTGAGCCACGCGGATCGCGCGGCGCTCAGCCGGGACGCGAGGTCGGCGGCGACCGCGCCGAGCCCGGCATCGCCCCATTCGACCCAGGTCCGGTTCTGCCACGCGCCGCCCGCCGCGAGGGCCGGGGCGGCGAGCATGAGCGCCGCCGCGAGCACGGTCATTTCGGGAACCCCTCGCCGATGGCGCGCCGCCAGCCGGATTCGGCATCGAGCGCCTCCCGCTGGGCGCCCAGGGCCTCCGTCTCGGCCTCGACGAGGCCCTGCTCCACCTCGTGCCACTGGTCGAACCCCGTGTCGCCGGTTTCATAATGGCTTCGGGCGGTCTCCGCGCGCGCCCGTGCCGCGTCGCGGGACTGGCGACGGACGCTGACGGCCTCGTAGGCGTCGGCGTAGGGGGAGAGCGCCTCCTCGAAGGACTCCAGCGTCTCGCGCCGGGCGATCAGCAGGTCCTCCCGGGCGGCCTCGGCCGCGTTGCGCGCCGCGGCGAGGTTGACCCGGTCCCGGAGGCCGCTGAAGAGCGCGTAGGAGACGGAGAGGCCCGCCGTCCAGCTCCGCGATTCCGCGGGGGGCCACGCCGGACCGTCCCGGGCGAGGGAGACCGAGGCGTCCACGCTCGGCCAGAACGCCGCGCCGGATTCGCGCAGCGCCGCTTGCTCCCCTTCCAACGCGGCGGTCGCTTCCTGGACCTCGGGCGTGCGTTCGACCATCCCGTTCATCTCCGGGTTTACGGGCGGGGGGGCCGCGTCCCAGTTCCCCGCGACCGCGAAGACTTCGAACCGCTCGCGCCCCATGGCCCGCGAGAGCTTCTGGCGCGCGCGCAGCACCGCGCGGCCCGCCCGGGCGACCTCGAATCCGGCCTTGGTCACCTCCGCTTGCGCCTGTTCCAGCGAGCTCGCCTCTTCCTTGCCGGCGGAGAGCCGCGCGGCGACCAGCTCCGCGTTGCGCTTCCACCGCGCCGCGATCTCCTCGCGCAGCCGCTGGTTGTCCTGTTGAAAGAGGGTCTCCGTAAACGCCGCGCGCAGGTCGTGCCGGATGCGCGCCTCGGTGGCGCGCTCCCGAGCCTCCTCCTGCCGCGCCGCCGCCGCGGCGCGGTCGGCTTCCGCCATCGAGGCGAAGCCCGAGAACAGCGACTGGCCGAGCGCGAGCCGCGCGCCGTAGCGAGGGAAAGCCCGCTCGCCGGCCCCCGGCTCGCCCGACGCGTCCGCGCCCGCGGAAGCACCGAGCGTCGGCAGGAACGCGCCCGCCGCGGACCACCGGCGCAGCCGCACCGTGTCGAGCCGCAGCCGCGCCGCGCGCAGCGCGGGGTTGTGTTCGCGCGCCTCCGTCATGCAGGTGTCCCAGGTCAACGGCTCCGCCGTGCGGGCGCTCGCCGCCGGGAGGACGAGGGCGAGCAGCAGGTGAACGGGCCGCGCGCGCATGCGGGAATTATAGCCAGCGCGCGAGGGCCCTGTACAATGGATTCCGCGCTCATGGCCGAAGACTATCGCGCGACGCTGCACCTGCCCCGGACGGAGTTCCCGATGAAGGCCGACCTGGTCAAGCGGGAACCGGAAACGCTCGCGCGCTGGGAGCGCCTGAACCTCTACGAGCAGCTCCGCGCGGCGGGGCGCGGGGCGCCGCGCTTCGTGCTGCACGACGGCCCGCCGTTCGCGAACGGCCAGGCGCACCTCGGGCACCTCGTCAACAACGTGCTCAAGGACGCGGTGGTCCGCTACAAGATCATGCGCGGGTTCGACGTGCCGTTCGTGCCGGGCTGGGACTGCCACGGGCAGGCGATCGAGCACAACTACCTCAAGCAGTCGGGTCTCAATCCCCGCGACGTGGATCCGCTGGACCTGCGCCGCGCGTGCCGGGACTACGCGATGAAGTGGGTCCGCGTCCAGCGCGAACAGCGCAAGCGCGTGGGTGCGCTGGGCGATTGGGAGCATCCGTACCTCACCATGGACAAGGACATGACGGCGGCCGAGATCGAGTGCGTGGGCCGGCTCATCCGCGCGGGCTACATCTTCCGCGGGAAGAAGCCGGTCCTGTGGTGCGCGTCGTGCGAGACCGCGCTGGCCGAGAACTCGGTCGAGCACGGACCGCACGTGGCCCCGTCGGTGTACGTCCGGTTCCCGGTGACGGCCTGGCCCCCCTTCCTGGCGACCCTGCGGGCCCAGCTCGCGAAGCCCGTGTCCGCGGTGATTTGGACGACCACGCCCTGGACGCTGCCCGCGAACGTCGCGATCGCCTTCAACCCGCGGCTGACGTACGACCTGATCGACACGGGATCCGAGGTGCTCCTCATGGCCCGCGAGCTCGCGCCGGGCGTGCTCGGTCTCGCCGGGATCAAGGACGCGAAGGTCGTGGCGTCCGTCGAAGGTCGCGCCCTCGAGGGGCTGGCGTGCGCGCACCCGTTCGCCCCCAAGCGTGCGTCCCAGGGCATCCTGGCCGAGTACGTCACGCTCGAAGCGGGGTCGGGGATCGTCCACATCGCGCCGGGGCACGGGCTCGAAGACTTCGCGTCGGGTGTCGAGTACCGGCTGCCCGTGCTCGCGCCCGTGGACGCGCAGGGGCGGTTCACCGTGGAGTTCCCGGAGTTCGCGGGCGTGCACGTGTTCGAGGCCAACGCCGGGATCGTGGCGTCGCTCAAGCAGAAAGGCGCGCTGCTGCACGAGGGAGTCATCGAACACGCGTACCCCTTCTGCTGGAAGTGCAAGAATCCCGTGATCTTCCGTGCGACGGAGCAGTGGTTCATCTCGCTGGACCACGAGCGGTTGAAGCAGCGCGCCGTCGCCGCCGCCCGTGGAGCGGCCTGGCATCCCGCCGCGGGCGCGGAGCGCATGGGCTCCATGATCGACCAGCGGCCGGACTGGTGCATCTCGCGCCAGCGGAGCTGGGGGGTGCCGATCCCGGTGTTCTACTGCCTGTCGTGCGGCCAGGTCCTGGCCACCGAGGGGAGCCTCAACGCGGTGCGCGACTGGGTGGCGCAGGAGGGCGCGGACGTCTGGTGGACGCGCGAGCCGGAGGTGCTTCTGCCCCGGGACACCCGCTGTCAGGGGTGCGGCGGGCGGAAGTTCAAGAAGGAGACGGACACCCTCGATCCCTGGTTCGATTCCGGCGTCACGCACACGTCGGTGCTGCGCGCGCGCGAGGACCTCAGCGCCCCCGCGGACCTCTACGTCGAGGCGGTGGACCAGTTTCGCGGCTGGTTCCAGAGCTCGCTCCTGACTTCGGTGGCCCTGCACGGCGCCGCGCCGTACAAGGCCGTCCTCGTCAGCGGCTGGGTGCTCGATCCCCAGGGCCTCAAGATGTCGAAGTCGCTGGGCAACGTCCTCAGTCTGGACGACGCGGTGGGGCGCTGGGGCGCGGACGTGATGCGCCTGTGGACGCTGGCCGGCAACTTTCACGAGGACATGCTGCTGACCGAGCAGGGCATCAGCGGCGTCACGGACGCGTACCGGAAGTTCCGGAACACGCTGCGGTACCTGCTGGGCAACGTGGCCGACCTCGCGGAGGGGGACGAGGCGCCGCGCGAGGTGGATGCCTGGATGCGCTGGCGGCTGGCGGTGCTGGTGCGGGACGTGACGGCGGACATGGACGCGTACGAGTTCTTCCACGCCGCGCAGCGGCTCCAGAAGTTCTGCGTGGTCGAGCTCTCCGCCTTCTACCTCGATCTGCTCAAGGACCGCCTCTACGCGTCGCCTGCGGGCGACCCCGCCCGCCGCGCCGCCCAGTCGGTGCTCGCGGAGACGTTTTCCGCGCTCGTCAGGATGCTGGCGCCCTTCCTGCCGTTCACGGCGGAGGAGGCGTGGGTCCACGCGCCCGCGGCGCTCCGCGACCGGTGGCCGCTGCTCGCGGCCGCGCCCTGGCCGGAGCCCGCGCCCCCCGGCGATGCCGGGGGGCTCGCGGCCCGCTGGGAGCGGTTCATGGCGCTCCGCGACGCGGTGCTCAAGTCCCTGGAAGGCGCCCGGCAAGCGAAGACGATCGAGTCCGCCCTGGCCGCGCGGGTGATCCTCGAAGCGGATGGGGGCTGGCGGGAGTTCGTGGCGTCGCTGGGGGACGGCCTGCGCGAGCTGCTGAACGTCTCGCAGGCGGAGCTGGGCGGCACCCCGGCGGGCTTGACATCCGCCGACGTGCGGTCGGCGCTCCAGGGGCCGGACGGGAACCTCCGGATCATCGTCGGGCCGCCGG
>CAYHEI010000170.1:0-6615 GCA_964355385.1 uncultured bacterium
TTCGGGATCGCCTTGCCGAAGGCCATCTTCGGGTGCTTGCCCTTGAGCTTGAGGCCCGCGGGAGCCGCGGCCTTCGCCTGGTCCAGGATGGGCCCCTCGACCTTCTCCGCGAAGCCGGCGAGCTTCGTGCTGAGTTTCTTGTCGGCCTTGTGGCAATCCACGCAGGCGCGCGGACTCGCGTCCCCATCCCCGACCGAACGGGACGGCGTGAGCGCGACGGCCAGCAGCGCGCCCAACGAGATGGCGACTCCGCCGGCGATATAGCGTTTCATGTTCGTCCTCCTTGTTGAGTAGTTCCCGCCGCCTTGCGGCACGGCTGGGAGTACTCTATGAGAACCACGGCTCCAGGCGCATGTCGCCGGTCATGCGGCCGTGCGGCGCGTGTCAGGGTTCATCCGCGCTTGGAATGCTCATCGCCCCGGTCGCCTCGTTCAGCTTGTGGCACGCCGCGCAATCGATCTTCTGGGCGCCCGTCCGATGAACAAGGTGCATCAGTTGCGCGAACGGCGGCGCCGTCTTGGAGGTCTTCGCGTGGCACATCAGGCAGCTCTTCGGGATCGCCTTGCCGAAGGCCATCTTCGGGTGCTTGCCCTTGAGCTTGAGGCGCGCGGGAGCCGCGGCCTTCGTCTGGTCCGCGAGCGGCCCCTCCACCTTCACCGCCAGGGCGGCGAGTTTCGTGCTGAGCTTCTTGTCGGCCTTGTGGCAATCCACGCAGGCGCGCGGACTCGCGTCCGTGTCACCGACCGAACGGGACGGCGTGAGCGCGACGGCCATCAGCGCGCCCAATGACACGGCCACTCCACCGGCGATGTAACGTTTCATCTTCTGCCTCCTTGTTGATCAGGACCCACCGCCGTGCGGAGCGGCATGAGACACTCTAAGAGGCTCGTGGCCGCGTGTGAATGTTGAGCCTCATGCCGCTGCGCGGCGTGCATCAGGAGCGGCGATCGCGCCGGCTCTCGGCGCACCCGTTTCCGGCGAGGCGAGGCGGACTGACGAAGATGCTAGGATTGGCTGACATGGCCTTTCGCGCATGAAGAACACCAACGACTTCAACGCCGAGGCCCGGTACTACGATTTGTTGGAGCGCAAGAACGGCCCTCTCTTCGACGGGATTCTCCGGTACCTGACCATGGTGTTCCGGAGGGCGCGCGTCCGGACCATTCTTGACGCCACCTGCGGGACGGGCGCCCCGGCGATTCCCTTGAGCGTCAGGGGTTTCAGGGTTCTCGGTTCGGACAAGGCTCCCGCGCTGCTGAAGATCGCCAGGGGGAAGAGCCGGGGGATGCCCCGCGTCAGGTTCGGTCGGGCGAGGTACAACAAGCGCACGGGTCTGCTCAGCACGCTGTGGCGGGCGATGATTCAGGAAGGATACGGTCGGATCGTCCTGAGAACCGGGTTGTGGAAGCGGCAGACCTACACGCTGGAGGATCTGCAACGCCTCTTCCGCGCGACGGGGTTTCGAGTCGAGCGGGTTCTCGACCGCGAACTCAAGCGGTTCGACGAAAGAAGGAGCTTCGCCTACTTGATCGTCGCCAGGAAGGTCGGGCTCGCTCATTGAAGCGATGAACGCACAGGGCGGCTTCACGTGGCCCCGGGGCGTCAGAGCGGCGGTCTCGCTTTCCTTCGACGATGGGCGCCCGTCGCAGGTGGACGAGGGCCTGCCGATTCTCGATGCGCACGGCCTCAAGGCTACCTTCTACGTGAATCCCGGGCGCATGCTGGGGAAGTTGGAAGGCTGGCGGAAGGCGGTCGCCTCCGGGCACGAGATCGGCAACCATACCGCCAGCCACCCCTGTTCCGGCAACTTCAGCTGGTCGCGGAACAACGCGCTGGAGGACTACACCCTCGAGCGCATGGAAGAGGAGATCGGGGAGTGCAACGAGCGCGTTCGGGACGCCTTGGGCGTGACGCCCCGCACCTTCGGCTATCCGTGCGGGCAGACCTTCGTGGGCCGCGGAGAGGGCCTGCGCAGCTACGTTCCGTTGGTTGCCCGCCTCTTCCTGGCGGGCCGGAGTTTCTGGGCGGAATGCATGAACGACCCGCGCGTTTGCGACCTGGCGAATCTGGCGTCCTTTCTTTCCGACCACCTGGAGTACGGGCTGATGCGAGCGGAGATGAACCTGGGGGCGATGGTCGGAGAGGCCTGCAAGACCGGTTCGTGGCTCATTCTGACATGCCACGATGTCGGGCGGACTCCGCATCATCAGACAACGACGATCGGCGAGCTCGACGGCCTGTGCCGCCTGCTCAAGGACCCGGCGCGCGGAATCTGGACGGGGACCGTCGCGGAGGTTGCGCAGTACATCAAGGAATGCCGTGGGAGCAGCTGAGAGCCTCCCGAGCCGAACGTGAACATCCGGTCGCTGGGCATTCGGACCGATCTGCTGTTCCACCGGGCGCTCGGCGAGGTGACCGAGCGGGACGATTACTTATCGATTCGGTATCCCCGGAACCCGGACTACCACTGGGGGAACTACCTGATCTTCGCGGCTCCGCCGACGCCGGGCGACGAGGAGCGCTGGCTCGAGATCTTCCGGCGCGAGCTGGCGGCGAATCGTCCGCTCAACCATCTCTTGCTGGCGTGGGACTTGGGCGCCGCCGATCCGGCGGTGATGGCGCGGTTCGCGGCGCGCGGCCTTGATCCCGGGCGCACCCTGACGCTCTCCGCGACCGCGGTCCGTGAGCCGCCCCGGCCGAACGGGGAGGTGGCGGTCCGCCCCCTCGCGTCGGACGCGGAGTGGGAGGAGGCGGTCCGGCTGCACGCCCTGGAACACGGCGAATACGACGCCGCCGGATATCTGGAGTTCACCGGGGGGAGGTTCGCCGACTACCGCTCCCTGGTCCGGGCCGGCCGGGGCGCGTGGTTCGGCGCCTACCTCGGCGGGCGGCTCGCGGGCAGCCTCGGGCTGTTCCACGGAGACGGACTCGCGCGGTACCAGAACGTCACGACCCACCCCGAACTCCGCCGGCGGGGAATCTGCGGGACGCTCGTCCATGCGGCTGCCCGCGTCGCGCTCGACGCGTGGGGGGTCAAGACCCTGGTGATGGAGGCCGACCCGGACGAGGAGGCGCAGCGGATCTACGAGTCCGTCGGGTTCGCCGTCGTCGAGGAGACCGGGAGCTTGTACTGGTGGTCTCGCCCCGGCGGCCCGCCGTCGCCCTGGTAAGAGGCCGTCAGCCCCCGAACCCGCGCGCTCGGCGGCTGGAGCCGAAGAGGTCCTTTTCCGCGCGGCGCGCGGTGGTGGCCTCCTGGAACGTGCCGGTCGGGGACTTGGCGGAGAAGAAGTCCACGTCCACCCGCGCGACCCGGTCGCCACCGAACTCGATGTAGCAGGAGCCGGTGCCGGAGTGGACCCCGGGCACGCCGGCGTTCCGGATCTGGGCGACCAGTGTCTCGGCGACCGCCTTCGCCGCCCGCTCGGCGAATACCCCGGCCTTGGGGGTGCCCTGGTTGGCGATGTCGCCGACCGCGTACACGCCCCGGAACTTGGTCTCGAGCGTCTTGGGATTCACGGGGACCCAGTCGCCGTCCGCCAGCCCGCTCTTGCGCACCACGGCGGGCGCGTGATGCTTGGGCACGCCGAGGAAGAGGTCATACGGCAGGCTGTCGCCGTGGTCGAGCGTGACGGTCTTCTTCGCCGTGTCCACCGCCGTGACGCAGGTGCCCGGGATGAACCGGATGTGCTTCCTCCCGAACTCCGCGAGGATGGCCTGCGAGGTCGCCGGGGACGGCGGAATCGGGCTGCCCAGCGGGAGGACGAGCGTGATAGTGCAGTCCTGCCGAACACCCCGGCGCTCGAGATACTCGTCCAGGAGCAGCGTGCACTCGCTGGGCGCGGGCGGGCACTTGAACGGGGCGTCGCAGACGCCGATGACGGCGTGGCCTTTCCGGAACCCCGGCAGAATGTCGCGCATCGCTTCGGCGCCCGGGACGGAGTAGAACTCGTTGACGCCGGCGGTGATGCCCGGAACGGCGGCCCAGTCGTAGTCGGCGCCCAGCGCGAGCACGAGCGTATCCGCCTCGTGGACTCCCGCGTTCGTGGTGACGACCTTGCGGACCGGGTCGATGGCGGTGATCGTTTCCCGGAGGAGCCGGACGCCGGGCTTGGCGAACTTGGCGTAGGGGAGCCGCGCTGCTTCCGGGGTTCGCTTGCCGAACATGATGTCGAACTTGGAGTACCCGAAGACGAAGGCGTCGCTCTTGTCGATCAGCGTGATGTCGGCGTTCGCCCCGAGCGCTTCCGACATCACGGTGGTGAGCTCGAGCCCGCCGAACCCCGCGCCGAGGACCACGACCCGTTGCGACATGATGTGATCGATTATAGGCGCCCGCGGGTCAGCGGGAGAGCTGTCGGACGAACGCGGCGGCGGAACGCCGGAACGCGTTCCACGGCCGCGCGCCGGGCGGGGCCTGGAGGCCGAACACGAAGATCGCCGGGTCCCCGGCGGGGGCGCGCCAGGTCTTCCCCGGCTCGAGCGCGACATCCACCCGGCGGTACACGTCGGGATGCTGCGCGCCCGCCTCGTCCCGCCAGAACCAGGCGTTGACCGGTTCGAACGCGACCGCGCCGTACGCCGCGCCGGTCCCGGTGTCCGACCAGACGCTTCCGAGGCCGTAGTAGTTCGGCACCCTGCCGCCCGGCGTGTCGTCCCCGGCGTCCGACCCGCCGATGAACGACGGCAGGTAGCAGAACCAGTCCACCAGCCGCCAGGGTTCAGGATCGGTGTTCGTGACCTCGAGGCAGCGCACGGTGAAGAATCCGCCCGCGGCGGGGACCTCGAGCCGGTAGACGGCGCGCCAGCCGTGCGGGCGCGCCCGCCGCGGCGCGGGCCGTCCGGCGGTGTCCACGGCGGTGCGGGCCTCCGCGGATTCCGGAGCGAGTTCGGCGGTGAGGTCGAGGACCGCCCCCGCGGAATCGTCGCGGCGGGCGACCGCCACCAGCCGGTTGGCCGCCAGCCAGAGGTCCTGCCCCGCGTTCTGGTGCATCATCGCCTGCACGCGGCCGAGGGGAACGCCGTCCCGGCTCACGCGGTCCACGAGATCGCCGTCGGGCTCGTCCTTGACGAGCCGCAGGGTTCCCGACGCGAGCGCGAAGACCGTCGCGGAGGACGTGACGGGGTCACCGGCGGCGCGGAGCGCGGCGAGCTCCCGCCAGCCGGGTCCGAGCGCGTCCGGCGCGGCGGCGGGGACGGGGGCGGGACCGGACTCGTGCAGCGCCCGCGCGGTCGGATTGACGCGGGCCGCCGTGCGAACGAGCGGCTCGTAGGCCTCGTCCCGCAAGTTGACGAGCCCGTAGTTCGAGTCCTCGGGGAAGGTGCTCGAGATTCCCTCGGCGGGCTCGTCGGCCCACATGAAATAGTCCGACCCCACCATGTACGGCGAACGCAGGATCGCGGTCTGCATGATCTCCCACGCCCGCGCGCGCTCGCCTTGAGTGTCCACGCGCATGCCCGCGCCGTGCAGGCACGGGAGCCCGGCATCCAGCGCCGGGAAGCTCCACTCCGTCACCATCATCGGGCGGCCGTGGATCGCCGCCACGCGCGCCGATTCGACGACGTACTCTTCGGCCGTGCCCTCGTCGAGGTCCACCCGCGGGTAGTAGTTGACGCTCACGATATCCAGGTGGCGGCCGGCGACCGGCCAGACGGGCTCGGGTGCCCGGCCGGCGAACCGGCAGCCGATGACGAGGTGGTTCGGGTCCGCTTTCCGCACCGCGTCCGTCGTCGCGCCGAAGTACCGCTCGGCGATCAGGGCCAGGAAGCTCCGCTCGTCGGCGCGGAACGCCTCCGTCGCGACCGCGGGCGGCCGGGTCGCGGCGGCGACCCCCGCGAACGAGCCGTACCGGGTTCCCCACGCGCGGTTGAGGGCGGCGGGGTTGCCGTGGGTCCGCCGCGCGTGGTCCACCCAGGCTCGCTTGGCGTCGTGCGCCGCGGGCTTCGCGATCACCTCGTGCACGAGCCCGAGTTCGTCCCCGTCCTTGCCGTACCACTCGAGCTCGTTGTCGAGGAAGTACCCGAACAGCCAGGGGTCGTCGCGCTGCGGCGCGCACATCCGCCGTGCCTTCCACCGGCAGTACTCCTCCCAGCGCGGGTGGAAGACGTTCGGGAAGCCGGTCCAGGTGGTCTTCGCCGCGATGTCCGAGAACGGCGAGAAGTCCGCGCCGAACGTGATGAACTCCGTGAAGGGGAGCCCCCGGTGGCGCAGCCGCTCCCCGTGGCCCGCCGCGAGGAGGTTGAACCCCCACGCGCGCAGCCGGTCGAGGGCGGCACGACCCCATGCGTCCTCGGACCCGTACCGCGCCTCGACGTTCCGGTGGTAGGGGGCGTACCCGAGCTTCTCGGCCCAGTGGACGAAGTAATTCACATGGTCCACGCCCAGCGCCAGGAAGAGCCGGCCCGCGGGGTCCGCGAGCCACCACTTCCCGGCGCGCTCCTCGACGCGGAAGAAGCCCGTGGCCCGGCCGGAGTCCGGTCCCTGCGCCGGGAAGTCCCAGCGCGGCGCGGCCGCCTCGGCGGCCCGCCCCCCCCCCGCCCGGGCGGTCGCGCGGCCGGCCCGCCCCGCGGCGCAAGCGGGCACCACCCCCCCCCCCCCCACCCCCGGGCGGCCCCCGG
>CAYHEI010000171.1:0-6546 GCA_964355385.1 uncultured bacterium
CGCCGACCCCCGCCGCTTACCGGGATGCTCGCCGACCGCCCGAGGGGCGGTCGGCGCGGAAGGCATGGCTGTGCCATGCCTTCCGGCCTTGCTCACGGCAGGGCGGGCCTCACTTCGAACATTGCAGGGTGATCTCGTTGCAGCGGGGGAGCGTGGTCGTCTCGGGGAGGCAGGCGTCCGACTCCGCGAGCGCCGTGGTGGAGGCGTGGCGCTGCTCGAGCACGTACGTCCCCGCCGCGGCGTCGTAGGAGAAGTTGGCGCCCGCGCGCGCGGTCCCGGCCTTGACGCCGTTCACGTACATGGCGTGCACGCGGACGTAGACGCAGCGGTTCTGGAAGGTGATCTTGGACTTGCCGCAAAAGAGAAAGCATCCGTGCTGCGCGAGTCCCAGGATCAGGAGGCTCCCGCGCAGCGCCCTGCTCACGTCATTTCGACTGTTCGGCGGTGACCGCCAGCCCGCCGTCCTTGAGGGCCGTCGAGAAGTGAATGGCCTGCTTGCAGAGCTGGCACTCCTCGATCCAGGTCTCCTCGGGCGCGGCCGGGTCCAGCTTGATGGTCAGGTTCTTCCCGCAGTGCGGGCAGCGAACCTTGGTCGTGACGTTCAGGATCATGCGTCAGCTAACCTACCGCTTCCGCCCGCCGCTTTGCAAGTCCGGGCCGGTCCTTGAGCCGGAACATGAGCAGGGAAGCCGCGACGATCAACGCCCCGCTCGCCACGTACGGGCCGTCCCGCCACGCCATCCGGTCCACCAGCCAGCCGGCCAGCAGCGGGCCGATCATGGTCCCCAGGGAGGACAGGCCGGAGGAGAGCGCGACGTCCCGCCCCCGCCGTTCCGGCCGGGCCTCGCGCTGGACGAACGCGGCGCGGATCGGGCCGAAAATCGTGGCGCCAACGATGTCGTGCACCAGGAAGATCGCGACGGCGGGCAGGGCGGCCGGGATGATCCCCGCGAGCGCGATGCAGATTCCCTGCGCGGCCATGCTGCCGATGTAGAGCGCGTGGTAGTGGCGCCGGACGGCGGGCCGGTCCATGGCGTGTCCCGCGAGGATCATGGGGATGCCGAGCGAGAAGCGGTGGAGCATCTGGATCACGCCGAGCGCCGCCACGGCGTAGCCGAACTTCTCCTTCCAGAACAAGAGGAGGTAGAACGAGTGGCTGGTCATCAGGCCGGCGTTGAAGATGAAGTCGCTGACCGTGATGACCCAGAGGCGGGGCGGGAGGTCCAGCACGAACACGCCCTCGGCCCGGGCGCCGCGGGAGCGGGCCACGCGCCCTTCGGCGGCGCTCAGGGCGCCGCGGGGGCGGGCCACGCGCCCTTCGGCGGCGCTCAGGGCGCCGCGGGGGCGGGCCACGCGCCTCTCCTTGAACATCGTCCAGAGTACCGCGCAGGCGACCCCGGAGAGGCCGCCGGAGACCCAGAACGTCGGCCCGTAGCCGATGGCCGTGACGGCGCCGCCCGCCGCGACGGCGCCGAGCGCCATGAAGAAGAATTCCGACCCGACGAACCGGCCGATCCAGCGGACGAAGCGAGTCCCGGAGTGCTCGTACACCACGAGCAAGCGCATCACGTCACGGACGACGCCCGCGGCGTCGCGCACGGTCTTGAGCGCCGCCTGGGCGACGGGGTGCGGCCAGGCCGGCGTCAACGCGGTGGAGAGGGCCGCGACCGCGAGCGAGCCCACGAAGAACGGCTTACGCCCGTGCCGGTCGGACTCGCTGCCTACGACGTAGCGGACTGCGAGCACGCCCACCGAGGACAGCCCGAAGATCGCCCCCATGTTCAGGAAGGAAATTCCGAGATGCTGCAGGTACAGCGGGAAGACGGTCTCGTACATCCCGTACGCCGCGGCCTGGAACGCCCCGGCCGCGAGCACCGCCAGGAGCGCGCGCCGGGTTCGCACTACGCGGCGTTGAACGCGCCGAGCGGAAGCGAGGCGCGCGGCACGGGCGGCTGTGCCGTCCGTGCCGGCCTTGCCGGCGACAGGTCGGCCCGCGCTTTCAAGATGGATTTCTCCATTTACGGCCGTCGCGCGCGAGCAGCTCGTCGGCTTCGGCCGGGCCCCAACTCCCGGCCGGGTAGGTCGGGAGCGCCGCGGGGCGCGAGGCCGACTCGGACGGCGCCCCGAGCGCCGCTGAGGGGCGCGCCGTCTTCCAGCCGTCCAGGATCGGTTGCACGACGTTCCAGGTCTCCCGCACGCCGTCCTCCCGGATGAACAGGCTCGCGTCTCCGCGCATGACGTCAAGCAGCAGCCGCTCGTACGCGGGCGTGGGCTTGATGCCGAAGGAGGTGGAGTAGCTGAAGTCCATCGTGACCGGGCGGAACTCCAGCTCCGACCCCGGGGCCTTCGCCACGAACCGCAGCGAGATGCCCTCGTCGGGCTGGATCCGGAGTACCAGCTCGTTGGGGCGGTCCGCGTCGGCGGGGAGGCTGCGGAAGAGCTGGTGGGGGATGCGCTGGAAGCGGATCGCGACCTCGGTCTCGGTCTTCGCGAGCCGCTTGCCGGTTCTGAGGTAGAACGGCACGCCGGCCCACCGCCAGCTGTCGAGCAGCAGCTTCATCGCGACGTAGGTTTCGGTGATGGACGCGGGAGAGACGCTGGGCTCCTGCCGGTATCCCGGCAGCGTCCGCCCGCCGACGGTTCCGGCGGCGTACTGCCCCCGGACCACCCAGCGGTCCACCTCCCCGGCTGGAATCGGGCGGATCGCGTGCATCACCTTCACCTTCTCGTCGCGGACCGCGTTCGCGTCGAACGCCGTCGGCGGCTCCATGGTGACCAGCGCGAGGAGCTGCAGCAGGTGATTCTGCACGATGTCCCGCAGGGCCCCCGCCTCCTCGTAGAACCGGCCCCGGGTCCCGATCCCGATCGTCTCGGCCACGGTGATCTGCACGCGGTCGATGAACTGGCGGTTCCAGAGCGGTTCGAAGATGCCGTTGGCGAACCGGAAGACCAGGATGTTCTGGACGGTTTCCTTGCCCAGGTAATGGTCGATCCGGTAGATCTGGTCCTCGGAGAGCGTCTGCGCGATCTCCTCGTTCAGCGCGAGCGCCGACGGCAGGTCCCGGCCAAAGGGTTTCTCGATCACGACCCGCGTCCAGCCGCGATCGGCGTTCCCCGTGCCGCGGGGGGTGAGGCCCGCGTAGCCGAGGTTCCGCACGATCTCCGCGTACGCGCTGGGGGGGACCGCGAGGTAGAAGAGCCGGTTGCCCCGGACGGGCCGCGACTGCTCGAGCTCGTCCAGGGCCGTCTTCAGCCCCGCGAAACTCTCGATGGAGCCGTAGTCCCCGCGGAGGGCGCGCAGCCGCGGCGCGAACGTCTCCCAGGCGCCGGGGTGCGGCGCGCCGTCCGACTCCAGGGCCGCGCGGACGCGCTCCCGCAGGGCGTCGTCGGTGGTCTCGCTGCGGGAGAATCCGATGATGGACGCTCCCGGCGGCAGCCGGCCCTCGCGCTCCAGCGAGAAGAGCGCGGGCGACAGCTTGCGCAACGCGAGATCGCCGCTCGCGCCGAAGATCACGATCGCGCAGGGGTCCGCCGGCTTTCCCGTCATGGGGAGTATTGTACCGGCCGCGAGGCTATAATGATTCCGCCATGAGACTCGTCCCAGCGTTCGCCGCGGTGACCCTCCTCGTCGCGGGCGGATGCGGGCCGTCCATGCGCACCGCCGAGGGAGGAGCGAACGCCATGAGTCCACAATCCGTGTTGGACTTCACGATGAAGACGATCGACGGGCAGGCGCGACCCCTCGCGGCGTACCGCGGAAACGTGCTGCTGATCGTGAACGTCGCCTCCCAGTGCGGGAACACGCCGCAGTACGCGGGGTTGGAGAGGCTGAACCGGACCTACCGCGAGCGCGGGCTGCGCGTGCTGGGGTTCCCGGCCAACAACTTCGGCGCGCAGGAGCCCGGCTCGGACCAGGAGATCAAGACGTTCTGCACGTCGAAGTACGACGTCACGTTCGACATGTTCTCGAAGATCAGCGTGAAGGGTCCCGACATCGATCCGCTGTACGCGTTTCTCACCACCAAGGCGGGCGTGGACGGCGACGTGACGTGGAACTTCGGGAAATTCCTCGTGGACCGCCGCGGCGTCGTCGTCGCCCGCTTCGCCCCCAAGACCGACCCGCAGTCCCCCGAGATCGTGGGCAAGGTCGAGGAACTGCTCACAAAGCGTTGAGTCGGGCCGAGTGACTCCATGATCGTGGCCATTCGCTGGGGAACGCTCGCGTGGCTGGCGGTGCTGGTGGCGGCGTATGGGGCGCGGACGTGGGCGCCGGGCCGTCTCGCGGAAGCGGTGTTCGCCGCGCTCTCGGGACCGTACGAGACTTCGGACTGCTGGAGGACGTGGCTCGACCACGCGCGCGGAGCGGCGGTCGCGCTCGGCGTGCTGGCGGGCGCGGCGGGATGGGGCGCGCGCGTGACCACGTGGTGGCGCTGCCGGGGGATCCATGTGAGTCTGGCGCTGGGGCTCACGGCGCTTGGCTTGGCGGCGTACGGCGCGGGCCTGCTGGGCCTGTGGTATCCCGCGTTGTTTGCCGTTCTCCTGCTCGTGCCCGGCCGGGCGATCATCCGTTCCAGCGCCGGGTTTGTCCGGGCCGCGCGTGTCGTGCCTTCCGGCGGACCGGCCGGAATCGCCGCGACCGCGGGCACGGTCGCGCTGCTCGCCCTGTATCTCGGTCCGGCGCTGGCGCCCGAGCTGGGCTGGGACGCCCTCACGTATCACCTGCGCGCGCCGTCGCACTTCCTCGCGGCGCACCGGGTGTATCTCCTCCCGTACTCCCCGGGCAGCTTCTACCCCTTCCTGGCCGAGATGTGGTCCGCCGTGGCGATGGCGTTCGGCGGCGATGCGGCGGCGAAGCTGGTGAACTTCGGCGTGCTCGTCCTCACGGCCTCGTCGCTCGCGGCGTTCGGCGCCGAACTGGGAGAGGCGGCCGCCGGCCGGCTCGCCGCCCTGCTGTACGTCGCGATCCCCGCCGCCGGGGTGCTCGCCGGGCAGACGTACAACGATCTCGAGACGGCGTGGCTGGTCTTGCTGGCGGTGCGCCTCTCGCGTTCCCGGACTGCCGGGGACCGGATGGCGGCGGGAGCCCTGTGCGGGGCCGCGATGGGCTGCAAGCTGCTGGGGGCGTGGGCGCTGCCCGCGTGCGCGGTGTTGTGGATCAAAGCGCCGCCCCTCGCAGGGGCTCGGGGCCAGCGCCGAGCGCTGGGCGCCTTGACGTGGCCGCTCGCGGCGGTCGCGGCCGTCTTCATCGTATGGCCCCTCAAGAACTGGCTCTGGACCGGAAATCCGCTCTACCCGATGTTCCCCGGACTGTTCCCGCACGGAGGGTGGAATCCATACCTCACGGCCGAGCAGGCGGGCCGGTTCGTGCCCGGCGCCGCCCCCGCCGGTGCCGGAGCGCTCGCCCTCGCGCTCGTGCGCTTTCCCTGGGCTGCTTCGTTGAACGTCACGGCCATCGGCGTCAGGCTCACGCCGTTGCTGGCGGGCTTGTTGCCCGCCCTGTTGCTGCCCGCCGCATCCCGACCAGGGATCGTGGGGACGGCGCTGGCGGGGGCGTGGTACGCGGCCCTCTGGGTGGCGGCGAGCGCGGGGGAAGGACGATATTTGATGGAGGCCGCCGCGCTGCTCGTCCTGCCCGCGGCGAACGCCGCCCGCGCGCTCGGGGCGGGGTCGCGCCCGGCGGGGGCGGTCGTGGCGGCCGCGATCGCCGCGACCGTGGCGCTTCAGGCCGGCCATTGGACCGAGCATGTCAGCCGGCTGTACGTGCCGTGGCGCGTCGTGCTCGGCCTCGAGCCGCGCGAGCTGTACCTGAACCGGGGGCTGCTGCCGAACGGCGAGTTCGTGCCGATGGCCCGGCGCATCAACGCGGAGCTGCCCCGGACCGCGCGCTTGCTGTACGCATCGGATATCGTGAGCTACTACATCGAGCGGGACGTCGCGTTCGACGTCCAACAAGTTATGCCGCCGCTGGCCGTGCGCGTGTGGTCCGGTTTTCGGGAGCCCGCGACGCTCCGCAAGTGGTTCCGCCAGCGCGGCGTGGGGTGGGTCCTGTACTCGGTGCGGCTCGCGGCGTTCGAGCGCGCGTGCCGGTGCGTCAGCCTTCCTCCGCCCGCGCGCGCGTGCTCGCGGGGGTTCTGGCGGCGGTACGCGGAGTCGGCCTTCGAATCCGGGGGGCTCCGGCTCTACCGACTCCGAAGCGAGCGCGAGGCGGAACGGCTCCCGCCGCCGCCGTGGCGGGAATGGCCCGTCGTGCAGGATCCCGTGTTCGACGCGGCGGAGGAGGCGCGGCAAGCGGGGAATCCGCGGAAGGCCGAAGCCCTGCTCGAGACCTTCCGCCGGGAGGCGCCGGAGCTGGCCGGCATCCCGGTCAAGATCGCGCTCGCCCGGCTGGAGCGGCGCGATCTCGCTGGCGCGCGGCGGGCGCTGGACGATGCGCGCCGGCTCGGGGCGGACACGGGCGAATACTGGATGGCGCTCGCCTCGGGGCGGGGTGCGGCGGGGGACCGGCCGGGCGCGTTCGCGGCGGCGCGCGAGGGCGTCGCACGCTGG
>CAYHEI010000172.1:0-6540 GCA_964355385.1 uncultured bacterium
GACGCTGCGATCAGCCATGAATCGGCCGAGATTCATGAATAATCCGGGCTAGGGCTTCGGCGGCGCTCAGGGCTTCGACCAGGCTCAGCCCTGAGCTTGTCGAAGGGCTCAGCCCCGAGCGCCGCGAGGGGCTAGGACTGCTGGTCGAACTCCATCCGCATGACGGTCGTGAAGGGGGTCAGGCCGTTCGTCTCCCAGAACTTGTGAGCGGCCTTGTTCTCGGTGGGGATGCGCACCCAGATGGCGCCCACGCCCCGGTTCTTGAACCAGCCCAGCGAATGCTGGAACATCTGCGTGCCGACGCCGTGGTGCCGCGCGCCCTGGAGCACGGAGAGGTCGCGGATGACCCCGACCGTCCGGATCGAGTAGACGGGCGGCAACTGCTCGATCTGGCCCAGGATGTACCCGATGACCGAGTTCTTCTCCTCGGCGAGGGCGAGGTAGGCCTGCTCGGGATCCTCCATGAGGCCCTTCACCCAGTTGGAGAAGATCGTCGAGGCGTCGTGCGTGATGGCGAAGCGGCGATCCCGGGCGAGATGGTAGTTCATCATCTCGTACCAGAGCGCCGTGATCGCGGGCAGGTCCGCGGCTGAGGCCTTGCGAATGACGATGTCGCTCATGAGAACGGGGAGGCCCGGGGCGTCCCGGCCACAAGGATAGCATACAACCGCGGGCCCTCCGCCCGCCTTGTTCACGTTCCCCTTCCTATGCTATCGTGGCAGTCGCCGATTATGGTTACGATTCGACTGATGCGCACGGGGAAGAAGAGCCGCCCCTATTACCGGATCGTCGCCCAGGAGACCCGCCGGAAGGCCAACGGGTCCTACCTGGACGCGCTCGGGACGTACGATCCGCTCAAGAAGACGTTCCACCATGTGAATCTCGAAAAGGTGCGGACGTGGCAGGCGCGCGGCGCCGAAACCTCTTCCACCGTGCGCGCGCTCCTCAAACGGGCGAAGGCCGCCTCGGCGGCCTGACCGTACAGCCCGACCGGGAACGCCGCCCGGACCAGACGGCGAAGGAGACACACTCATGAACATGCGAGAACTGATCGACATCGTGGTCCGCGCCGTGGTGGACCATCCCGAGCAGGTGACCGTCCAGGAGCACACCGACGAGGAAGGCACGCTCGTCATCGAGCTGCGCTGTGCACCGGACGACGCCGGCCGGGTCATCGGGCGGCAGGGCCGGACGATCAAGGCCATGCGCACGCTACTGCACGCGGCGGGCATCCGGTCCGACGTCGGCGTCCGCCTGGACCTCATCGAGGACTGACGTGTCCGGGGTCAAACCCCTGGCGGTCGGAGAGATCATGGGCGCCCACGGCATCAAGGGCGGCGTCTGGGTCCGGCCCTTCGGCGACGTGCCGGGCCGCGCGCACGCGCTCCGGGACGTCGTGCTGATGCGCGGCGACGAACTCGCGCCCGCGCGCGTCGCGTCCGTGCGGGTGGTCGAGCGGCGCTGGACCGTGACCTTCGAGGGCATCACGAGCCGGACCGAAGCCGAGGGTCTCTCGGGCTGGCTCATCGGCGTGACGGAGCGCGCGGCTCCTCCCCTGCCGGAAGGGACCTTCTACGTCCACGACCTGGTGGGGCGCGAGGTGGCGACGGAGGACGGAGCGTTCCTGGGCGTCGTCACCGACGTCATGCACACCGGCGGCAACGACGTCTACGTCATCGACGGCCCGGAGGGCGAGCTGCTCTTTCCCGCCCTCAAGGAGCTGGTGCTCGAGTGCGCTCCGGGCGCGCGCACGATGCGCGTCCGCCTCCTGCCGGGCCTCCTCGAGGCCTGCCTCACGCGGAGGGCCTGATGCGCGCCGCGGTGATCACCATCTTCCCGGGACTCGTGCGCGAGTTCCTCGGCTACGGGCTCATCAAGCGCGCGGTGGAGAGCGGCGCGCTCGAGGTCGCGGTCGCGGACCTGCGGGACCACGCGCACGACAAGCACCGCAGCGTGGACGACACCCCCTTCGGGGGGGGCGCCGGTATGGTCATGCGGCCGGAGCCGCTCTTCGAAGCCGTCGAAGCGCACCGGCGCACGGGCGACCGCGTGATTCTCCTGTCCCCGCAGGGAGCGCTGCTGACCCACGACAAGGCGGCGGCCCTGGGCCGGCAGCCGGGGCTCGTGCTCATCAGCGGACGGTACGAGGGGGTGGACGAACGCGTCCGCACGGCCCTCGTCGACGAGGAGATCTCGATCGGCGACTACGTCCTCATGGGCGGGGAACTACCCGCCCTCGTCCTGCTGGAGGCGATCGCGCGGCTGCTCCCGGGGGTCGTCGGCAACCGGGACTCGATCGCGCAGGACTCCTTCGCCGCGGGGCTGCTGGACCACCCCCAGTTCACGCGCCCCGCCGAATTCCGGGGGGTCAAGGCGCCCGAAGTCCTGCTTTCCGGGAATCATGAGGAGATCGCACGCTGGCGGCGCCGCGAGGCGCTGCGGCAGACGCTCCAGAAGCGGCCGGATCTGCTGAGCCGCGCGCGCCTGAGCGCGGACGACATGGTATCGCTCGACCACATCAAACAGCACCTGACTTCGTTGGTGGCATGAGCTCGCAGACTCGCTCCGGCAAGGGTAGAATATTGACCGCGCGCCGGAGCGCGCTGGAGCCGTGAGGAGGAAATGACATGAGACTTGCGACATCGGCCGGTGAACTGCTGCGCGCGGTGGAATCCAAGCACTTGAAAGGAAAGATCCCCCGGTTCACGCCTGGAGACACCGTGCGCGTGACGCTCCGCGTCCTCGAGGGCGACAAAGAGCGCCTTCAGATCTTCGAGGGAGTCGTCATCGCCCGTACCGCGGGGGGGAGCCGCGAGATGCTGACCGTGCGGAAGATCTCGTTCGGAGTCGGCGTGGAGCGGATGTTCCCCATCCACTCCCCGTTCATCTCCCGGATCGAGGTGGTGCGAGGCGGCAAGGCCCGCCGGGCCAAGCTGTACTACCTGCGCGGCAAGAGCGGGAAAGCCGCCCGCCTCAAGCAGCAGTTCGTCGCGCTGGACTCGACCGACATGCCCGCGCCGGCGACTGCGGCGGACGCGCCGGCCGAGCCGGCCGCGGAAGCCGAACCCGCGGCGAAGACCGCGCCGGCCCCGGCGGCCAAGGCGGCGGCAAAAGCTAAGCCGGCCCCGCAGGCCGAGAAGAAGGCCGCACCCCCGAAGAAGTAGCTCCTCCTCGACTCCGCGAGACGGTCGGCCGCAACGCCGACCGTCTTGTCTTTCTGTGGGTACAATGGGCCGGACGATGTCGGCACTCGCCATCCGCCTGTCGACCCTCGCGCTCGTGGGCGTCCTCCCGCTCGTGCTCTCGACGCGCGTGGAGGACGTCTTCATGCTCCCCTGGCGCGCGGGGCTCTGGGCGTGGCTGGGCGCGGCGCTCGTCTGGACGGGGTGGGGCTGGGCGCGCGGCACCGGCCGCCCGCCCCGGCTGTCCCCCGCGGGCCTGCCCTGGGTCCTGTTCGCCGCGTGGGCGCTCGTCGCGACGACCTGGTCGGTCAACCCCGCCGACAGCCTCCGCCGGACCCTCGAGCTCGTGGGAGCCGTGCTCGCCTTCTGGCTCGGGCGGACCTGCGCCCGGCAGGGCGTGAAGCTGCGGACGCTGGCCGTGGGGGCGGCTGCGCTGTGTTCCGTGTACGGCGTGCTGCAGTTCCTGGGGATCGATCCCCTCCCCTGGTCCACGCGGTTCGGCGCGCGGGCGTTCGGCACGCTCGCAAACCCGGATTACTACGCGGGCCACCTGACGCTGGTGCTTCCGCTCGCGCTCGCGGCGTTCGTCGTCGCGCGCGGGGGCGGCGCGCTCGCGGCCGGCGAGACCGCGGTCCTGGCCGCCGGATTCCTGCTCAGCCAGGTCCGCGGCGCCTGGCTGGCCGCGGGAACCGCCGCCGCTTGGATGGCCTGGTGCATCATCCGCGGCGGCCCGTTGCGGCCCCAAGAGCGCTCCCGGCTCGCCCGGAGCGGGGCGGTGGCAGCCGCCATGCTGGCGCTGGCGTTCGCCTTCTCCGCGGACTTCCGCGGCCGCCTTACCAGCCTCGTCGCCGTCCGCGGCTACGACGCCACCGGCCGGCGCTTTCTCTGGACGGTGGCGGAGCACATCTGGCGGGAGCGTCCCCTGGCGGGGTTCGGGACCGGAAGCTTCAAGTTTCAGTTTCCGCGCCACCAAGCGGTCGGACTGACGATGGGGCTCCCCCAGTTCCGCTCGTACAACTACAGCGAGCATGCGCACAACGAGGTGCTCCAGTTCGGGGCCGAGCTCGGCGCGGTCGGGTTGTTCCTCTTCGCGTGGGGGATCCTGGCCTGGTGGTGGAGCTGGCGCGCCCGCGTCCGCGCCCTCGCCACCCTGGGAGCCCGGCGCGCCTGGTGGGAAGAAGTCGGCCTCGGTGCCGGGATCGCGGGCGTGGGCGCGTACACCATGGTGAACTTCCCGTTCCAAATCGTCCCCACCGCCGCGTTGATCTGGATCCTCCTCGGCGCCAGTTCGGGACGGGGCGAGGCGGAGGACCGGGAGTGGACGCTTCCGGGGCCGCTCGCCCGGCTGGCGGGAGGCGCCCTGGTGGCGCTGGGCCTGGCGGGGGCGATCCTGGCCGCGCGGGACTTCCCGGGAAACGCCTGCTTCAAGAATCTGCGGGGGCTGGGCGAGCAGGGAGGCTGGCACAACGCCGTGGGATGGGGCCTCCGGGCCCAGCGCCTGCTCCCCGCGGACTACCGGATCGCGCGCTGGCTCACCCGCGTGGCGATCGAGGACCGGAACGAGCCGCTCGCCGAGGCCATGATCGCCCTCCGCCTGAAGCTGCATCCCTACCTGGCCGACGCCGTCGCGGATCGCGCCCTGCTGTCCTTGCGGTTCGGCCGGAAGCAGGAAGCCTTCGAACGGTTCGAAGCCCTCGTGCGGGACCATCCCAACTTCGTCTCCGGCTGGGAACGGCTGGGCGGAATGTACTTCGAGCGCGGCGACCTCGCCCGGGCCGCGGACGCCTTCGGCCAACAGGCCTACTACCAAGCCGGCGATCCCGTTCCAGCCCACCAGCAAGCCTCCGCACTCGGCATGCTCAAGCGCTATGGGGAGGCGATGGCCGCCGACCGGGAGGCCCTCCGTCGTAACCCGACGTACGTGGAGGCCTGGATCGGTGTGGCGCTCTCCTGCCAGGCCTTGGGCCGGAAAGCCGAGGCCCGCGCCGCGGCCGAGCGCGCCTACCAGCTCGAGCCCGCGAACCCCCGCGCCGCCGGCCTGTTTGCACATCTGGGCCGAACTCCATCTCCCCCTAAACCCTAAACGGGTTCCAAACCGGTCATCACCGCCGAGCCGGAATGGGCCGGAATCCCGCGCGGGTCGGCTTGACACCGCGAGGCCGACGCCCTACGCTGGTACATAGTTCGATGAGTATCAAACTGTCATCCGGCGGGTCGTGGCGCGGCGAGCAGGGACTGTTCGGGGCGCTCGCGGACCCCAATCGGCGGGCGGTGCTCGCGCTCTTGCGCCGCGGCTCGCGGACCGCCGGCGAGCTCGGCGCGGGGCTGCCGGTCACGAAGGCCACGCTCTCGCATCACCTCAACGTGCTGAAGTCGGCGGGGCTCGTGCGCGCCGTGCGGCGCGGGCGGGAACGGATCTATTCCGTCAACACCTCGGTCCTCGAGGAGCTGGGCGGCGCGCTTGCGGCGCTCTTCGACCGGCGCGCGCTCCGCGGCGCGGCGCGGCTCGCCTGATGCGGGACCGGCGGCTCGGACTTGCGCTCGTCGCGCTCGCGTTCGTCGTCACCGCGACGGTGTTCCCGCTCCTCCCCGCCGTCGTCCCGATTCACTGGGGCGGGACGGGCCGGCCGAACGGCTACGCGCCGCGCGCGTGGGGCGCCTTCGCCATGCCCGCGACGGTGCTGCTGGTCTTCGGCGTGTTCGAGGTGATCGCCTTGCTCTTCCCGCGCGCGTCCGCGGTGGAGCGCTTTCGAGCGACGTATCACCGGCTGCAGCTCGCGGTCACGGCGTTCATGTTCTTCATGGCCATGGTCGTGCTGCGGGCGCAGGCCGGCTTCCCCATCGACATGAATCGCACGGTGTGGCTCGGGACGGGCGTACTCTTCGTCGTGATCGGCAATCTGCTCGGCAAGATCCCGCCGAACTACCTGACGGGCATCCGCACGCCCTGGACGCTGCGCGATCCGGAAGTCTGGCTGCGCACGCATCGCCTGGGCGGCTTCGTCTTCATGGGTGCGGGCGCGTTGCTCTGCGGATCCGCGCTGTTGGGCGGAAGGAACGAAGGCGCGTTCACGGTCATCGCCGCCGCCGCACTCATTCCCGCGATCTACTCTTTCCTGATCCGCCGCCGCTAACAGACCGCTGGAGAAGTCCCCACAATGCCCGGCCGGGCCGGAGAGGCTTCTCGGGCGCGGGTCCTGTCCGGGGCAAGCATTCGAGTGCGCATCATGCACGGGTGGCCGGGGCAAGGCTTCGACGCCCGCCGGCACCACCCCCCCCCGCGCGCAACACCAGCCCCCCCCCACACCCCCCAGTGTGCCCACGGAGCCGTGCGGCCAAACCCCCCAAGGCAATACCC
>CAYHEI010000173.1:0-6515 GCA_964355385.1 uncultured bacterium
CTGCGGCACCCGGCCCGAGCACGGCGCGCGCCTGGCCGCGGTCCGCTCCGCCCGGCCCGGGTGAGCGCCGCGGCGGAGCGCGAGGTCCTCCGGGACCTCGCCCGGCGCGTCGGGGACGCGGCCGCCTTGCCGGTCATGGAAGAGCGCCGCGCGCTGTGGCGCCGCCACAACGCCCTCCAGCCCGCGCGGCCGCTCCTGCTCGTGTTTCCGGAGGGCGCATGGCGGGAATTGCTGCCCGAGTCCGCGCTCCGGACGGCCGCGCCCGCCCCGCGCGCCATGGAAGGGGAGCTGCGCCGCCGGCTCTTCACCCACGAGCACTTCCGCGACGACACCGTCATCGAGAAGGACTGGGTGGTCGAGAAGGCGGTCACCAGCACCGGCTGGGGGCTGGAGCCGCGGCACGCCTATTCCTCGGCTCCCACCGGCGCCTGGGGGTTCGATCCCGTGCTCAAGGAGCCGGGCGATCTCAAACGGCTTCACTTCCCCGAGGTGAGGCACGACGAGCGGGAATCCGCCCGCCGACTCGTGGAGGCGCAGGAGGTGTTCGGCGACATCCTGGACGTCCGCCTCGCGGGTATCCGGCACGTCTCCTTCCATCTCATGGACCTCTTCACCAAGCGCCGCGGGCTGCACGAGACTCTGGAGGATCTCGTCGAGAATCCTGGCTTCGTCCACGAGGCCATGGCCTTCTTCACCGAAGGGTCGCTGCGTCTCGTCCGGCAGTACGAGGCGCTCAACCTGCTGAGCCCGAACCATGACGGGACGTATCAGTCCTCGGGCGGCGTCGGGTATCTGGACGGACCGCCCGCGTCCGGCGCGGACCCCGCGCGTGTCAAGCCGCGCGACCTCTGGGCCTCGGCGGAGTCGCAGGAGATGGCGCTCGTCTCGCCGGCGATGCACGAGACGTTCGTCATGCGCTACGAGCGCCGGCTGCTGGAGCCGTTCGGCCTCGCCGGGTACGGCTGCTGCGAGGCGTTGGACGCGAAGCTGGACCGCGTTCTGGCCTTCCCGCGGATGCGCCGCGTTTCCATCTCGCCGTTCGCGAACGTCGCCCGCTGCGCGGCCGCGCTGGGGGACCGGGCGATTCTCTCCTGGAAGCCCAGTCCGTCGCACCTGGTGGGCGCGTTCAATCCCGGACTCGTGCGGAGCTGCCTGCGCGAGGGACTCGCGGCGGCCCGCGGCTGCGTCGTCGAGATCATCCTCAAGGACACGCACACCTGCGAGGGGCACGGCGAGCGCTTCACGCGCTGGACCGAGATCGCGCGCGAAGAGATCAACGTCGCGGAGAGCGCCGCTGGTCGGTAGCCTCCTCATCAAGCCCGCCGGGCCGGACTGCAACCTGGCGTGCGGGTACTGCTTCTACCGCTCCAAGACCGCGCTCTATCCCGGCAGCGCCCGCCGGATGCGCCCGCCCGTGCTGGCCGAGACGATCCGCCAGTACGCCGCCGTGGGCGGCTCGACCTGCACCTTCTGCTGGCAGGGCGGCGAGCCGACGCTGATGGGGCCGGACTTCTACGAGGCCGCCCTCGGCCTCATGGCAAAGCACGGCGCATCCGGCCAGGTGATGGCCAACTCGATCCAGACCAACGGGCTGCTCCTCGACGAGCGCTGGATGACGCTGTTCGATCGCGGCCGCTTCTTCGTGGGACTGAGCCTGGACGGCCCGGCCCCGCTGCACGACCGGCACCGGCGCTCGGTGGGGGGCGGACCGACGTTCGACCGCGTCCGGCGGGCGGCGCGGCTGCTCGCCCGTTCCGGCATCGAGTTCAACGTGCTGGCGGTCGTCACCGCGGACGCTGCTTCCGCACCCGAGGCCCTCTACGACTTCTTTCTGAACGAGGGGTTGCGCTTCCTCCAGTTCATCCCGGCGGCGGAGCGGGAGCCCGACGGTACGCCGGCGCCCTGATCGGTGACGCCCGCGGCCTACGGCGAGTTCCTCTGCCGGCTTTTCGACCGCTGGACGCGGGACGACCCACCCGCCGCGTCCCTCCGCACGTTCGAGGGGTTCCTGGCGGACGCGCTGGGTGTCCCCGGCGGCGATTGTCTACACCAGCGTCAGTGCGGCTCCTACGCCGTCGTCGAGCACACCGGCGACGTCTACGCCTGCGACTTCCTCGTCGAGCCGGACTTCCGGCTGGGGAATCGTCTCGAAGCACCGCTCTGGGCGCTCGTCCGGGGGCCGGTCGCGGAGCGCTTCACCGCCCTCAAACCCGCGCTCCCGGAGCGCTGCCGGAAGTGCCCCTGGCTCGCGCGGTGCGGCGGCGGCTGCCCCAAGCACCGCCGCGACGCCGGCGGCTTCGCGGAGCCCTCATATTACTGCGAGTCCTACCGGACTTTCTTCACCCATGCTGCTCCCCGGCTGGACACCCTCGCGCGCCGACTGAAACCGCCTGGCCCCACATGAGACATTCATTCCTGGGCCATCTGCTGCAGCCGTGTAGGATTGAACCGTGATTCTTGGAACCACACCCCTCGAAGAGAATGCCTTCCGGGTTCTCAAGGCCCTCGATGAATGGGGGACCGAGCTCGATGCCCCCGCGCAGGAGTTGCAGATGGCGAGCGGTCTCTCCGCAGAATCTCTGAATGAGGTCATTGCTCTGCTGGAAGAAATGCAGTGTGTTCAAGTGTTCAGGGAGTTGTCGGTCTCCGAGCTAAGGTTCGTGACCGCCCGCCTCACTCCTCATGGCCGCCTCGTCTTTCAGCAGACGGAAGCGGAACGATCCTCGACCACATTGGCCGGCCCCGTCGCCGTACCCATTGTCACGGGCACTCTCGATGGCGACACCATCAGCGAGGTGACCCGCCGAAATATCCAAGATTCCCTAAGTCTTGACGGCGTGCGCTGGTGGGGCCGGCTTGATGAGGCCGAATTCCTCGCACGCGTCTTCGACTTGAACTCGTTATCGTCTTTCGACCCTCGCTTCAAGGATGTCTCCGGCGACATCTGGCAACACCGGGTGAACAATGCCGATTGGGGGAATGACTGGGTGTTCACCGACTCAAGATTCAACTTGCTGAGAGGCCCCGACGAAACCCTTCTTCGCTTTCTGTGCGAGACTCTCCACCCGGTGGTTAGGCCTGACGCTGCCGAAGTCGCCTCCCTCCTGACGCTCTACAACCGCAACCTTGAACCTGATGGCTGGAATATCGCCGAGGGCATGCGACTTTCTGGGCGGCCAGTCTACGTGGCCCGCCGAAAGAGTGCTCTGGGGATCGAAAGGGAATTGTCGGAGCAACTTGCGGCGCAAGTGGATACCAGCTACGTCTCGAACCAGGTGACTCGACTTCATACGGCGATTGAAAGCGGCGATTACGACCTGGCCATCGGAACGGCAAAGGAGCTCATTGAGACCATCTGCAAGACCATACTTAAGGAGAGGCGCGTTCCCATGGATCCGATGTGGGATCTCCCTCGCCTGGGCAAAGAGGCCGCCAGAATCCTCCCGCTGGCCCCGAGTACGGTTGACACCCAAGGCGAAGGAATCGAAGCGCTTCGGATCCTGATCAACAGCCTCACAACCTCGATTGAGAAGATCGGACAGCTTCGCTCGCTCTATGGAACAGGTCATGGAAAGGAAGCCGACGCGAGCAGCCTTCATCGCAGACACGCCCAATTCATCGCGGCCACCGCGGCGGCGGTGGGTATTTTCCTGTTTCAGACCCACAAGGAGTCCGGATGATGAGGATGCGGACGCTATGCGTATAATAATTTTCCAATGAAGGGCACCAAGAGGCGAAAGGCTACCCTGGACACGGTCGGAAAGCTCGAATGGCCGCGGGGCCGGATGGGCGAGCCGATCTATCCGGACGGTTTCGAGGCCCTGGCGCTGAAACGCAAGCAGCCGCTCCACCCACCGGGGCGGGACGTTCGTTGCATCGTGAGCGTGGGGATGCTCACCGAGGGATGGGACTGCAACACCGTCACGCACATCGTCGGCTTGCGACCGTTCATGTCCCAGCTACTCTGCGAACAGGTCGTTGGGCGGGCGTTGCGACGACCCAATTACGAGGTGGGCGAGGACGGTATGCTCACCGAGGAGGTTGCCAAAGTGTTCGGGGTGCCGTTCGAGGTCGTGCCGCTCAAGCAGACCCAAGGCGGAACCCCTCCACTGCGGATCAAGCGTCATCACGTCCACGCGGAGGCCACCCAGGCTGATCGGGAGATCACGTTTCCTCGGCTTGAGGGCTACCGGCAGGGCATCCGCGCCCGGCTCACCGTGGAATGGGAATCCGTCCCCTCGCTGGTACTCAATCCCGCGCTGATTCCCCCCGAGGTCGAGATGAAGGCAACGTTGCCCGTGAATCTCGGGCGTCCCACCCTCACCGGGCCGGGCAGAATGGAGTCCGTAACGCTGAACCCCTTTCGTTCGGGGCGGCGCCAGCAGGAGTTGGTCTTCGAACTCGCCAAGGATCTGACGCGCGGGCTCGTCGCACAATCTTTCTGTGCCGCCCCGGCGCACGTGATCTTCCCGCAGCTGGCCCTCATCGTGGATCGCTATCTCGCGACGAAGGTGCAGCCGGTCCACCCGGCGAAACTCCTCGACGTCTTCTGTTCCCCCTACTATGGCTGGGCGATCGAGCGCCTCATCGAGGCCATCCGGCCCGATACGACCGAAGGGGAAGCGCCCGAGCTTCCGATCCTGGAGACCTCGCGCGGGCCGGGGTCAACGCAAGACGTGGATTTCTGGACCGGTCGCGACGTACGCGAGGTGAACCGGAGCCATGTGAACTTCGTGGTAGCCGATACGAAACAATGGGAGCAGTCTGCGGCCTATTTCATCGACACACACCGGGCCGTGGAGGCGTTCGTGAAGAACGCCGGGCTGGGATTCGCCATTCCCTACCTTGACAACGGCGAGCATCACGACTACCTCCCCGACTTCATCGTGCGCCTCACCGGCGGATCGGCCCGACACGTCATCGTGGAGACCAAAGGGTACGATCCCCTCGGGGATGTGAAGACCGCCGCCGCAAAACGCTGGGTCGCGGCCGTGAACGCGGACGGCCGCTTCGGCTCCTGGAGCTATGCCATCGTCAAGAGGCCTTCCGACGTCGTTGCCGTCCTGGACAAGATCGCGGCCTAACGACCATCGAGCACACAGGCCTACGTGTTAAATCCAAAGTCCGCCGGACGGGACACTAGGATCCGCAGAACAGGCAGAAGCGTGGCCAATCTGGCGGCAGACGGCTCAACACCCTGATGTTTAGCGTCGTTGTGGAGTGATGCGAAACTGTAGAGCACCGAGAACTCCACCGGTGCAAGCCCAGAGACACTCGCGAGGTCGCGACCCAAGATCTCAAGCTGGATTCCAAGAGTCCAGAGTTCTGGTTGTGTCCTTTCCCGCTTGGCCGGATCAGCGAGTCGCAAGTTCTCCTGCCAATTAGAGGGGAACAGCTTCTGTGCCAGTTGAGGAATGGTCTTACGAAAGTGAATCTCCAACTTTCTTCCGATTTCTATGATGCCATTCGAAAAGTTTGTCCTATCCGATTTCATCGCACTGTTCACCAGATCGACAATGACGGTCTTTAGACCGCCAGCCTTTTCGATCAAGGGCAACCAGTCAACAAGGTCTCGAGAGTACTGGAGGAGATCCTTCAATTCCAAAGATTTTAGTCCCGGGAACATACGCTCAACGCGCCTGATGTGAGATACGGTTCGATCGCGAGAAGACTCGAAGCCACAACGATGACTCTTCTCCTTGAGCAGATGGGCAACCGGATAAGTTGTCGTCCGCGCCTCGGGCACTACTTGAAGGTGCCCCTGAATTGTATTCGATAGATGCCACAAACTGTCCCCGCGTCCTGTCTCGATTTCGACAAGGATGTTGACCGTTCCCTGAGTCGAGTAGAGTCCGAAGACGTTGGCGTCTTGCAGCAAGTAATCAACGAGATTCTGTAGGTCGGCAGTCCCAGCGTCGATCGTGAGAAAAGCCTTGACTTGTTCCTTTGTGTCGAAGCGGTTCGCGGAAACACACAGATTTCTCTCTTCGGGCTGAACGCGTGCAGTCCTTTCCCAACGATTTTGGATGGCGGCCAGGTCATCTGCAGACCTGCCTTGGAGCCATGCAGCTCCTTTGAGGTTCTGCATAGCCGCGAATCCAATCTTCAGGGGCCGCTTCACCTCGAGCCACATTGGCTCCCTTCCGGCCTTCTCCATCAGGTAGGCGTTCACGCGCGAGAATGTTTCATCGGTGGCCCAGAACTTCAAGAGGATGTCTTCCTTGCCCCATAGAAAGTAGATTCCGAGGCGATCTCCCGTGAGTTCGTCGAGCGGCGCCGTATTGCGCTGAAGATCTGAAAAGAGTTTATACGAGGTGACAAATCCGAAGCGAAGGGTTTCTTGCTCGCGGGCATGAACTGCGGGGTGCCACAAAAGCCTCTTTCTCGTCGCCATGACTCAACATTCTACCACCTCGTCGCCCCCCGGCTGATTCGAGCGCCAGGAACTTCGTGCTTAGCGAAGTATCCCAGGAATATTTTGTTGCATTCGACCTGGAGCTTTGTGACGTCTGTCC
>CAYHEI010000174.1:0-6512 GCA_964355385.1 uncultured bacterium
GATCGTGCCGCAGATCGAAGATCCCGCCGCCGAGCACCCGCGCCGTGGCCTCGTTCCGATGCCGTGCCTGCAATGCGAGAATCCACCGTGCACCAAGGTGTGCCCCACCTCGGCGACGTACATGAACCCCGAGGGGATCGTCGGGCAGGTGTATCCCCGGTGCATCGGCTGCCGGTACTGCGTCAACGCCTGCCCCTATACCGTTAAGTTCTTCAACTGGCGGGATCCGCAGTGGCCCGGTCGGCTGGCGGAGTCGCACAATCCGGACGTCTCGCCGCGGTATCGGGGCGTCGTGGAGAAGTGCCTGTTCTGCCACCACCGCCTCCAGCGCGCCCGGGACGCGGCCAGCGCCGAAGGGCGGGACTTCAAGCCGGGCGAGTACCAGCCGGCGTGCGCGGTCGCGTGTCCGGCCGAGGCCATCACGTTCGGCGACCTGGACGACCCGAGGAGCGAGGTCGCGCGGCTGGCGCGCAGTCCGCGGGCGTTCAAGATGCTCGAGGACCTGGGCACCGAGCCCAAAGTCCTCTATCTGAGGGAGGGCTAGCACGATGCACGGCTTCGAGGACTTGCGCGCCGCCGAGGACTCGATCCTCGCGCCGGTGGCCCGCCCTCCCGGCCGGCGGGAAGCGGGCCTCGTCGCCGGCCTCGCCGGGGCGTTCCTCCTGGCGCTGGCGGCGTGGGGCTGGCAGATCGCGAACGGGCTTCAGGTGACCGGACTCAACAACCCGGTCTTCTGGGGGACCTACATCGTCAACTTCGTCTTCTTCATCGGCGTCTCGCACGCCGGGACCCTGATCTCGGCGATCCTCCGAATCACCCAGGCGCAGTGGCGGACCCCTTTCACGCGGATGGCCGAGATGATCACGATCGCCAGCCTCCCGTTCGCCGCGACCTGCGTGATCGTGGACCTGGGGCGGCCGGAACGCATGCTCAACGTGATCCTCTATCCGCATTTCACCTCGCCGATCCTGTGGGACGTCGCGTGCATCTCGACGTACGTGACCCTGTCCTGCCTGTACTTCTACGTCGCGTTGATCCCGGACCTGGCCCTGTGCCGCGACCGGCTCGTCCGTCTTCCCGCCCTCTTGCGGACGTTCTACCGCCTGGCCGCGCTGGAGTGGACGGACACGGAGCGGCAGCGGAACCTGCACAACCGGATCATGACCGCGATGTCCGTCACGCTCCTGGCGATCGTGGTCTCGGTCCACACCAACGTCGGCTTCATCTTCGGGATGACCATCAAGCCCGGCTGGCACACCGCGATCATCGGCCCGTACTTCGTGGTGGGGGCGGCCCTGCAGGGGCTCGGCGGACTGGGACTCATCGGCGTCATCTTGCGGAGGACGATGCGGCTGGAGGGCTGGATCACCGAGTACCATCTCAACAACCTGCGCAAGTTCACCCTCGCGCTGGTGTGCATCTGGACGTACTTCACCGGGGCGGAACTGCTGACGACCTTTTACGGAAGCCACCCCGCGGAGATGCGCGTCTTCTGGAGCAAGACGTCGGGGGCGTTCATGTGGAGTTTTTGGGGAATGCTCATCGGCTGCTTCGCGGTGCCGTTCGTCCTCCTGGCGTTCCGGCCCATGGCCCTGACGGGCGCCCTGGCCTGGTCAGGGCTGACCATCAACCTCGGCATGTGGCTGGAGCGGTACACCATCGTGGTGCCCACGGCCGCCAACCCGTTCCTGCCGTCGGCGGCAGGGCGCTACTTCCCGAGCGTGGTGGAGTGGACGATCACGGCGGGATGGCTGGCGGGGTTTCTGCTCGTGCTGCTCGTCTTCACGAGGATGTTCCCGATCATCACGCTCTGGGAGGTCCGGGAAGAGGCCGAAGAAATGGCGAAGCACGCCGAGGCCGGCTAGCGGCCCCGCGCGCGAGGAGGGAAGGCCATGCTCTATCAGCTACAACTGTGGGACGGGAAACGGATCGAAACGGTGGCGGAGGAAGCCGCGCGGGCCGCATGGCAGGCGGCGCCCCCGGGGGCCGCGTTCGACACCCGCTCGCGAGTCGAGGCGGCCGTCATCGGCCTCCTGACGAAACGGCTGGCCGCCTATGACGTCTGCGGCATGATGGCGGTCTGCCGGCTGGGCGCCGAACCCGTGTAGATCGGAGCGCCCGCGCAGCCCGGGCCGCACCGGGAGCTGCGCATACTTCAACTCGAGTTGGCGGGCGGTCTAGACGGATTGCTGGACGACCTCACCGCCGTCACGGTCGAGTCCCTGGGAGTCCGGGCGGACACGGCGACCGTGCGGGAGGCGCTGGCGAACACGCTCGGCGGATACGTCCTCCATAATGCCTTGTGCGGCCACACTCACCAGTGTCAGCGGGTGGCCGGCCCCGTGGCGGTGTTTGCCGCCGACGTCTGACCGGACGCCGTCTTCGGCGTCACGGCTACGGCTTAGGTCGTTCGGGGGCCTGAGCGGAGCACGTCGAAAGCAACACGCGCATCACCGATTGGACCAGGCGATCCTGGCGCGCGAGCAGCGAGAGGAAGGTCGTCTTGTCGATGAAGGAGAGCCGGGCGATCCCGCCCGACGCGATCGCCGTCGCGCCGAGGGGCTTGCCGGTCAGCAGTTCGCTGGCTCCCAGAAGCGGCCCGGGACGCGCGGCGGCGGCGGGCATCCTCCCCGGAGCCGCCTGAAAGGCCACGGCGCCGGCGCACACGAGATAGGCGCCGTAGGAGGCGTGGCCCTCGTAGAAGAGGGTCTGCCCCTCCGGGTAGGAGACCGGCGGCCACCGGCGCGCACATGCCCGGGCGACCGACACGGGCAGGCTGATGCCCCCGGTCCCCCGGGGAAGACCGCGGCGGCGCGCCGCGGCACGGCTCCGCCGCTTAGCTGTCAGCGGGGAGGAGGCGGGCAAGTTCGTGTGGCTTCCGCACGAACACGGCGTGCGGCTCCAACTCCACCAACCCGCGCGTCTTGAAATCGCTCAGCGTCCGGATCAGGGTTTCCGCGGTCGTGCCCACCATCTCGGCCATCTCCTCCCGCGTGAGGGCGATGTTCAACCGCACGCCCTGCTTGGCATTCTCGCCGAAACTCGCCTGCAACGCGAGCAGGAGGGCGGCCACGCGCTGCGCCACGGGCTTCTGGATCAGGTCGAGCGTCCGCTCCTCGGCGGTGCGCAGGTCCTGGCACACGCTCCGCAGAATGCGGAGAGAGAGCGTCGCGTTGCGCTGGAGGAGCTGGAACACCGTCGTGCGGTCCATGAAGCAGATCGTCGCGTCCTCGAGGACCTCGGCGGTCGCCGCGTAGGGCTCGTTGGCCAGCAGCGCCCGGTAGCCCAGGAGGTCGCCCGGCTTCGCAAGGCGCACGATCTGCACCTGTCCCTCCACGCCGTTCTTGAAGATCTTGACCTTCCCGGAATTCACGCAGAAGAGCCCCATCGACGGGTTGCCTTCGTAGAAGATGACGCTGCGCTTCCGGTAGGCGTTGCAGGTCTTGGCCTTGGTGAGGAACTTCTGCTCGTCCTTCGTCAGGTCGCTGAACACCCCTTGGAGCCGGACGGGACACACCTCGCACAGGGGCTTGACGGCCATCATGGTCTAGTTATCCTCCTGCTTCAGTCTGCCCCCGACCGCCCTCTCCGCCTCATGACCCGACACAGGCCTGCTTACTGACCGGCGTCAGGATGTTCGCCCGGCGCCCTGCCCCGTGAGGTCCGCATGAATCGCGGCCGCCGCACGCTTGCCGGCGCCCGCGGCGAGAATCACCGTCGCGGCGCCGGTGACCGCATCCCCGCCCGCGTACACGCGGCGGCGCGTCGTCCGGCCGGTTGCTTCCTCGGCGACGATCCCGCCGTGCTTGGTCGTCTCGAATCCCGCCCCGGTCCGGACCAACAGGGGATTGGGGGTCGTCCCGATCGCCAGCACCACGTTGTCCACGGGGAAGTCGAACTCGGACCCCTCGATCGGAACGGGCCGGGCGCGGCCCGAAGCATCCGGCTCGCCCAGGCGCATCTTCTGGCACCGCAGCCCCGTGACCCAGCCCGCCTCGTCCCCCAGCACCGCGAGCGGATTGGTCAGCCAGTGGAACTCCACCCCTTCCTCGATGGCGTGATGGTACTCCTCGACGCGCGCGCTCATCTCCTTGTCGCTGCGCCGGTAGACGATCAGCCCCTGCTCGGCGCCCATGCGCAACGAGGAGCGGACGGCGTCCATCGCCGTGTTCCCCGCACCGATGACCGCGACGCGCTTGCCCACCTTGAGCGGCGTATCCGCGTCGGGAAACTGGTACGCACGCATGAGGTTCATGCGGGTCAGGAACTCGTTGGCCGAATACACGCCGTTCAGGTTCTCGCCCGGGATGCCGAGGAAACGCGGGAGGCCCGCGCCCGTGCCCACGAACACCGCCGCGAAGCCGTGCGTGTCGAAGAGCGAATCGAGCGTGAGGGTCTTCCCGATAATCACGTTCGTCTCGATGGTGACGCCCAGGGCGCGCAACTGGTCGATCTCCCAGTCCAGGATGGCCTTCGGCAGCCGGAACTCGGGGATGCCGTAGCGCAGCACCCCGCCCGGCGCGTGCAGCGCTTCGAACACCGTCACCGGGTGGCCCAACCGCGCCAGCTCGCCCGCGCACACCAGTCCCGCCGGGCCCGCCCCGATCACCGCGACCCGCTCGCTCCGCATCGCCCGCGTCGGCGGCGGCACGGCGGGCTGGCTCCGCTCCCAATCCGCAACGTACCGCTCCAGGTGCCCGATGGCCACGGATCCGAACCGCTTGGCGAGATGACAGACCTCCTCGCACTGCGACTCCTGGGGACACACGCGGCCGCAGATCGCGGGCAGCGGGTTCGCCTCGCGGAGCACGCGCGCCGCCTCCGCCATCCGGCCTGCCGCCAAGGAGTGGATGAACTCCCGGATCGGGATGCGCACCGGGCAGCCCTCCACGCACACGGGGTCCTGGCAGCGCAGGCAGCGCTCCGCCTCGAACATGGCGTGCTCCACCGCGTAGCCGTCGTTCACCTCGCGGAAGTCGTGCGCGCGGACGAGCGCCTCGCGCGTGGGCATCGGCGTCTTCTCCGGCCGCTTGACGGGCATCAGGCCGCTCCCGGGGCGGTCCCGGCCAGCCGAGCGGCCGCGGTCTCCTGCTCCCGGACGTACGTCTTGTTCCGCCGCATGGCCTCGGTGAAGTCCACGCGATGCCCGTCGAAGCACGGTCCGTCCACGCAGGCGAACTTGGTCTCCGGCCCGACGGTGACCCGGCAGCCGCCGCACATCCCGGTGCCATCCACCATCAGCGGGTCCATGGACACGAGCGTATGGATCCCCGCGGGGCGGGTCGCCTCGGCCACGGCGCGCATCATCACCATCGGGCCGATCGCGACCACGTGGTCCGGCTTCCCGGGTCCCTCGCCCGCGATCAATTGCGCGAGCCGCGCGGTCACGATCCCCTTGAACCCGGCCGAGCCGTCGTCGGTGCACAGCTCCAAGTTCTTCGCCACCTGCCCCAGCTCGTCGGCCAGGATCAGCAGGTCCTTCCGGCGCGCGCCCAGGAGGACCGTCGTCTTGTCGCCGCGCCGGGTCAGCTCCCGCATGAGGCACAACAGCGCGGCCGCGCCGAACCCGCCACCGACGCCCAGCACGTGCCCGCCCGCCGGCAGCTCCACGGGGTTCCCCAGCGGGCCGACCATGTCCAGGATCGACTCGCCCGGCTCCAGCGCGCTCAGTCGGCGTGTCGTCGCCCCGACCTCCTGCACGACGATGGTGATCAAACCGGTCTTCGCGTCGTAGTCCGCGATCGTGAGCGGAATGCGCTCGCCACCCTCCCGGACGCGCACGATGACGAACTGGCCCGGCCGGGCCGCGGCCGCGATCAGGGGCGCCTCCACGCGGAACAACCTCGTGACGGGCGTGAGCTGCCTCTTTTCGACGATGCGGGGCATCAGAGCACCTCGTTCGCGTGCATGGCCTTGAGCCTCCGCCACCGCCGCTCGGTCTCCCGCTCGATCGAGGCCAGGAGCGGCGCGTTCGCGGGCGCCAGGAGGTGGCGCGTCTTGCCCATGAGCTTGAGCCAGTCGCCGACGGGCCGGCGGCGGCCCATGGCCTCGGGGTCGTAGGTGATCGTCGTCTTCCCGTGCTCCACCTCGTAGAGCGGGAAGAAGCACGAGTCCGCGGCGGCCTGCAGCACGGGCTGCGCGGCGTCGTCCGCCGTCCGCCAGTTGAGCGGGCAGAAGGAGAGGACCTTCCCGTACACGAGCCCTTCCCGCTTGGCGTACCACTGGGCCTTCGCGGCCTTGCGCATGAGATCCTCCGGATACCCCTCGCTCGCGGTGAACACGAAGGGCAGGTGGCACGAGGCGAAGATCTGCGCGGTGTCCTTGTGGTGGAACAGCTTGCCGGAGAGCTGCGACCCGACTTCGCTCGTGGAAGTCCGGTGGCCCAACGGCGTCGCGTACGAGAGCTGCGCGCCGGTGTTCATGTATCCCTGGTTGTCGTATTCCAAGATGATCATGCGGTGGTTGCGGTGCGCCGCCCCGAGCGCCGGGCCCATCCCGATGTCCATCCCACC
>CAYHEI010000175.1:0-6504 GCA_964355385.1 uncultured bacterium
CTTCCCCTCCTCCAGGTGCCGCCAGATGTTCTCCCGCACCACGATCGCGTCGTCGATGAGCAGCCCGACCGCCAGGGAGAAGGCCATCCCGGTGATCATGTTGAAGGTGAATCCCATCAGGTAGATCAGCGCGAAGGCGCCCAGGATCGAGTTCGGAAGCGCGACCGCGGTGATGAAGGTGGACCGGGCGCTCCCCAGGAAGAGGTACACGACCAGGATCGCCAGCAGGATCCCCTCCAGGATCGTGTTCCGGACGTCCTCGATGTTCCACCGGATGAACTGCCCGTAGTTGAGGATCACCCCGAGCTGCGGCTTGCCCTCCCGCCCCGCGGCCTCGCGGTTGAACCGCTCGATGACCTTCGCCACGCCCTCGGTCACCGCCACGGTGTTGGCGCCCGACTGCCGGTACACGTTCAGGATCACCGAGGGACGGCCGTTGAAAGAGCCGAGGCTGGTGGGGGTCGCCACCGTGTCCTTGACCGCGCCGAGGTCGCCCACGGTCACGGACACGTCCGATCCGAAGAAGTTGGCCACGACCTTCCGGACCTGGTCCAGGTTCCGGTACTCCCCCATGGACCGGAACGCGGTCTCCCGGTCGCCGCGCTCGAACTTCCCCACCGGCACGTTCATGCTGCTCGCCGCGATGCGGCCGGCGACGCCGGTCAGCGACAACCCGTGCGCCTTGAGCCGGGCCCGGTCCAGATCCACGTCGATCTCCCGGCGCGTGCCGCCCACGATCTCGACGAGCCCCACGTCCCGGACCTGTTCGATCCGGTTCTTGATGTCCTCCCGGGCGAGGTCGTAGAGACCCGCCGGGGGCAGGTCCGCCGCGAGCGCCAGGATCATGACGGGCTGGTCGGAGAAGTCGAACCGCCGCAGGATCGGCTCGCTCGCCTCCTTGGGGAACTTGGGCCGCGCGAGCGCGAGCTTCTCCCGCACCTGCTCCTCCGCGCGCCGGACGTCCACGTCGAGCTTGAACATCGCGACGACGACCGAGAGCCCCTCCTGGTTGATCGACATGAGGTGATCCAGCCCGGAGCACGAGCTGACCTCGTCCTCCAGCGGCTTGGTGATCAGGGTCTCGATCTCCTCCGGCCCCGCGCCGCGGTAGGGCGTCATGATGCTCACCGCGGGGATGGTGATGTCGGGGAACATGTCCACCCCGATCCGCGTGAGACAGATCGCGCCGACGACCATGATCGCGAGGACGATCGACACCATCAGGGTCGGCCGGCGGATCGAGATCTCGGCAAGCGTCATCCGGGCCTCCTCACGACGCGTTGTTGAACCGCGCCTGCGCGTCGAGCAGGACCTTCTCGAACCCGATGCGCAGCGCCTGCACGCGCGCCTGCGAGAAGTCCTCCTCGGCGGTCAGGTACTGGAACGTGGTGATGCGCCCCTGCGCGAACCGGGCCTTCTCGGCCGCCAGGCGCGATTCCTGAAGCGCCGCGATCTCCCGCACGACCGCGAGCCGGCCCGTGACGGCCTCCCAACGCTTCGCGAGCTGCGCCCACTCCTGCGCTTCCGCGAGCCGCGCCTTGCGGTACGAGCCGTCCGCCGCCGTGCGGTCGAGCCCGTACCCGCGCCGAACCCGCCGCAGCGTGAAGAAGTCCAGCGGCGCCACGAACACCGCCCCCACCGTGTACGTGCGCCAGTCCAGGCTGCCCGCCTCCTGGTTCGCACCCCCGGCTTCGGCATCCCGGCCAGAGTACGCGACCGTTCCGAAGACTTGCAGATCGGGGAGCGAGCGGTAGAACGTCTCCTTGGCGGCCAGTTGAGCCGCCTCCAGCGCGAGCCGGCCCGCCTGCACGTCCAGCCGCTCGCCCCGCCGCGCGAGCGCGGCGCCGCCGAGGGCCGTCGCCCGCTCCTCGAGTCCGTCCAGGACCTCCGGAACCTCGGCGCCGTCCCGGCCCCGCGCGGTGTTCAGTTTCCGTGCCGCCGCCTCCGCCTCCTCCCGCGCGAGGTCCAGGTCCAGGCCGCGCAGCTTCACCGCCGCGTCGGCCTGCAGGAGGTCCGCGTCGTCCGCCAGGTTGTGCTTCGCCCGCTCCGCGGTCCAGTCCCGCAGCCGCCCCGTGCGCGCCGCGGACTCGGTCTTGAAATCCACCACCGCGCGGGCGAGCGCCAGCCCCCAGTACGCGGCCTCCGCCTCGAACAGGACCGCGTTCGCCCGGAAGCGCTCGGCGCGCGCGCCGGCCTCGGCGAGCTTGCGGATCTTGTTCACGCCGGAATTCGTCAGCCCCGCCATGAAGTCGCGCAGCAGCGACTGGCTGACCGTGAGCGAGGGTTTGGCTTCCCAGGAGGGCAACGGCACGAGGGCCGACTGGAACCCCGCCAGCATCGATCCGAACGGCCCCGGCGGCAGGACCAGCGCCTGCGGGAACAGGTGCGTGTAGGCCAGCCCGTAGTCCGCGGACACGGTGGTTCCGGTGCCCCACTTCTTCGAGAGCCCGAGACCCCAGTTCCGCGCGACGGTCCGCGCCGGGTCGAAGGACGTCAGCGGCTCATTCCGGCTGTAAAGCCACGAGGCGTCGGCCTTCAGGAGGGGGGAAACCACCATCGCCGCCTCCTCGCTCTTGAGCACCATTCCCTCCTCCGCCGCGCGCGAGGCCTGAAGGGCCGGATTGTCCCGCCGGACCTGCGCGAGGTAGTCGTCGAGCGGGAGCCGCGGCCCCTCCGCGGCGGCGGACACCGCCAGCACGGCGGCCAGCACGCCCGGCCACGCGCCCCTCACGCCGCCGCTCCCGGGCGCCGCCCGGTGCGCTCGGGCGCCAGCCCGCGCAGCGCCAGCTCCACCCGTTCGACCAGCGCGTGGTCGCTCAGCACGACCTTCGCCAGGGCGGCGGCCAGGCGCCCCTCCGGCCGGCCGCTCAGCGCCCGCTCCATGAGTCCCACCGACAGCGCGGGCCCGCTGACGACGCCGGCCAGGATCGCCAGGACGGCGGGTACCGGCATCCGCCGGATCACGCCGGCCCGCTGGCACTCGCGAACCAGGCCGTGCAAGAGTCGCATATGGGCCGGGAAGTTCCGCCGGAGAAATCCGAGCGCCTCGCCCTCCCCGTTCAGCACGTCCCGCACGACCGACAGGGAGAACGCGCGGTGGTCCCGCTCGAACCGGGCGACCGCGACCAGCATCCGCGCGAGCCGCTCCCGGCAGGACCGGCCGCGCTGGCCCGCCATGGTGGCCTGGAGCTCGCCGAAGAAGCCCGTGTAGACCTCCTCGAGGACCCGGCGACAGAACGCCTCGCGGCTGGGGAAGTGGTAGTGGAAGAGGCCGGGATTGACCCCGGCCCGCGCCGCCACGGCGCGGACCCGCAGCCCCGCGAGCCCCGTCCGCGGGACCATCTCCCGCGCCGCCGCGATCAGCTTGCGCTCCGCGCCGCCCGGGTGACGTCCCATGGTGCTCCGTGACGAGTCAGCCGATTCTTGGACACCTGACCAAGATAACATACCCCGGCGGGCCGCGGTCACCCCATGACACGGATCAGGAGCAGGTGGGTGATGGCAGTCAGCCCGGCGCGGGCGGCCAGTCCGCGGACCACGCGAGAACCGGCTCGTCCCCCGCGAAGCGCAGCGGCAGGAAGATGTTGCGCCCGGTTCCCTTCCCGTGCCACTGGCTGTACCGGTCGCCCGCGTACAGCCACCGGGGTGCCCCGGCCTCCCCCACCTCGAGCACGAAGTCGTGCTGCGTGTTGAACGAGTCCTCCGACGGCGGCTCGGTGCGGACCGGCCGCAGCGGACTCCACGGCCCCGCGAGCGCCCGGGCGGTCGCATACCGGGTCTCGGACGAGTTCCAGCCGACCAGCCCCGACATGAACCAGTAGTAGGTCCCGTCGCGCCGGATGATGTGCGAGGCTTCGTTCCCGCGCTCGCCCGACTTGAGATGATCGAAGCCCTCGAACAGCTTGCGGTCGACGCGCAGGAAGTCCGGCGTCAGCCGGTAGATGGCGAGATCGACGTTGATCGGCTTCCGAAGCCCCGGGCTGTCCAGGACGGTGAGCAGGTAGGCGTCGTCGCCCTCCTGGAAGAGCGACTGATCGCCCGTGGAGCGGCCGGGCTCCGGGTACTCGAATCCCTCGAGCCGGTAATCGCCGTCCAGGGACCCGCTCGAAGCGTACCCCACCTTGTGGCGGAACCAGTCCGGGCAGTCCGCCTCGAACACGATGACCCACCGCCCGGTCCGCCGGTTGCGGAGCAGCCCGGGCCGGCCGGCCCAGTCCACCTTCGCGAAAGCGCCCTCTTGCCGGATCAGATCGCGGCGGAAGGTCCAGTCGACGAGGTTCGGCGAGCTGTAGAGCTTGATCGCCCAGGGCCGGCCGGGACCGGTGTCGTAGCCGATCCAGTGGAAGGTCCCGTCCGCGCGCAGCATCTGGCCGCCGTTGCACCAGATCTCGTTCCCGGCGGTGTCCCGCCAGACCCCGCCGTTCAGCACCGGCACGGCCACCTCCCCGCCTTCGCCCCGAAACGTGGATCCATGGCCCTATCTTATCGCCCTCCCGGAGGATTACGATGGACGCGATGATCCGGCGGGGATGGGCCGTTTCGCTCGCGGTGGCGTGGGGGCTCTTGGCGGGAGCGGCCGCCGCCGCCCCGCGGCCCGCATATCGCGTCGCCAAGTACGTCTCGCTCGAGACCCGCCTCACGCCCCCGTCCTTCGTCTGCCTGGACGGGCTGCAGCTCCTGGACCGGGGGAAGCTGGTGCAGATCGGCCGGCCGGTCGAGCGGCACAACGTGTTCACGCTGTTGGACCTCGGCTCGCTGGACGTCCGCGAGGTCGCGGTCCCGGAATGCCCGGCGACCCAGGTGCCGCCCAAGACCGAGATGGCCGTGGACCGCCCGCTCTTCTACGACACCGAGAACGGCGTCGCGGGAGTGCTCCTGCGGGCCGGCGGGCTGGTCAGCGGCGACGCGGAGTACGCCGAGTGGGACTTGCGGGCGAACCGGATCGCCCGGCGGCTGCCTCTCGCCGGGCTCGGGGGGGCGAAGTGGATGTCGGTCGCGCCCATCGGGTACGACTCCGTTCGGCGCGAGGCTTACGTCGAAGTCGTCCGCTACGGGGTCCGGCTGAAGACGTCCCCCAATCGGGGCGGTCACTACGACCTGACCGTGCTCGGCGTCGGCGACCACGTGCGCACCATCGCGAGCCTCACCACGCGCCTCAAGCTGACCGGCAAGGGCCCGTACTTCGACCTCGCGCACCTCCGTTCGATGCACATCGAGTACGCGGAATACGCCGGCAACATCTCCAACGCCTACCTCGTGGACCTGGAAACCGGCACTGTGAAGACGTTCCCGCTTCCCCCCGTCATCTACGGCTTCGCGTTCGATCCCGACGGCCGCACCGGGTACGCCTATTCCTTCCGGGATTCCGAGGTCATGAAGCTCGATCTCGAGACCGGGACCATCGGCCCCAAGAAGCGCTACGGCAGCTTCGGCCACCTGCTGGATTTCGTGGCGCCGGACCTCCTGCTCCTGGGCCGGAACCACGGCATGCACTTCATCGACGCGCGGACGTTGCGCGAGAAGTGGTTCCTTGATCCCAAAGACTTCCACGGGACCTCCGCCCACCTCGAGGGGTCGATCTTCCTCCCGGGCCGGGCCCTGGTCCGGATCTTCTACGAACTCTACGTCCTGGACTTGTTCGGCCGGGACGAGCGGCCCGTGCCGCGGCACCAGCCCGCGGACGCGACCATCCCGCCGGTGCCCGCGAACATCGGACCGCGGGACCGGCTCACGAAGTGTCTACCCGCGGACGCCGTGATCGCGACGCCGTCGGGCGACACCGCAGTCGATCTCCTCCGCGCGGGCGATCCGGTCTGGACGCGCGATGCGCGCGGCGGGCGCGTCGCGGGGGTTGTCCTGCGCGTCGGACGGGTCGCCACGGGGCCCGAACACCGGATGGTCCGCCTCGTCCTCCGCGACGGCCGCACGGTCACCGCTTCCCCCGGACATCCCCTCTCGGACGGGAGAGGCCTCGAGATCCTCAGCGCCGGCGACGCGTACGACGGTTCGGTCGTGATCTCGGCGCGGGAAACGGAGTTCACCGGCCCCGCAACCTTCGACTTGCTCCCGTCCGGCCCGACCGGCGTTTACTGGGCCGGCGGCATCCCGCTCTTGAGCACCCTCGCCGGGCGAGACTGACGCCGGCCGCGTCAACGCCTCCAGCCGCCGGCAGCGCGAGCATCCCGTCGAGGCAAGCACCATGAGCGCGAATCCCGCACACCTCGGCGCAAACCCCCGCCACTTCCCGCAACGTCCCGCAATGATCATTCCGGCTGCCAGGTTCGGTCTATCGTGGCGCTGTTCGTCCGACCATGACTCAAGAAACCGCAACCAGGACACACCCACGGAGGCCCCGCTCGGCTACTTGCGGGAAACCTCGAGCCCCTCGCCGTCCACGATCATGTTGACGCTCGCGCGGCAATTCCGGGCGTCACGGACGAAGCGCAAGTAGTCTTTCATCTTCTCCGCGGCGTTCACGCTGTTGTGCGCGAGTAGCAGCGACCC
>CAYHEI010000176.1:0-6447 GCA_964355385.1 uncultured bacterium
CTCCACCACGCACTACATCGCGCAGTTGCTCCCCGCGCCCGGCGCGGGCTCCTCATCCTCCTTCTCCTGGACGTACACGGTCACCGCCTGCCTCGCGGGCCTGCGCGTCGGGGGGTCGGCGACCGGCATCGACGTGGACACGTGCCTCAACGTCGCGGCCTTCGCGTCCCGGACCCTGGTGCCCGCCCCGAGCATCTCGATCTCGCTGGCCCAATCGCCCGCCGGTCCGGTGGCGAGCGGTTCGCCCGTCACGTACCAGATCACCGTGACGAACACGTCCGCCGCGACGCTGGACGGCCTGACCGTCGTGGACACCATGCCGTGCGCGCTGATCGGCGCGGTCAGCCCGGGCGCGCCTCCGGGCTGGCCCGTGCCCGTGCCGTTCGGCGGGCCGTGCAGCTTCCCGAATCCCGCGCTTCCGAACGTGTACGCCTGGAACTCGCCCGGGCCGATCCCGCCGTCGGCGTCGTACACGTTCTCCATCACCGGCACGGTCAACTCGTTCTGCGGCGCGGCGATCACCATCACGAACCAGGTCTACGCGAAGGCCGCGTTCGCCTGCGGCACCCCGTTCATCCAGGGCGTGTCGTCCCCGACGTCCATCACCGCCAATGCGAGCAACTTCGACTATGCGATCTCCGTGTGCTGCATCTCGCCGGCCTATGTCGCCCCGCCCACCGTCTATGGAACGCCCGGCAGCAGCTTGCAGTACAAGATCCAAATCGACAACATCGGCACCGCGACGATCGATTCGCTCGTCGTCACCGACACCGTGGACGCCGCGCTGCTGCCGAATATGGGGTCGTTCACGCAACCCCCCGGCTGGGCGGCGCCGGCGATCACCCCGGCGCCGGCGGGGGGAAGCCTCTACACGTGGAGCAGCCCGGGACCGATCCCGCCCGGGGGTCCGACGCTGACCTTCGGACTGAATTTCACGGTCGGCCAGTTGTGCGGGCAATTGCCGGTCCCAACCGCCGGCGGATACATCGGCTGGGCCTACGGGACCAACGCCTGCAACGCCTCGGGACTGCAGCGGAGCGGATCGCAACCCCCCGTGATCATCCAGGGCACCCCGTCCAACCTGACGCTCGAGTTCACGCTGACCTGGGCCGGCGCGTCGCTCGCGAGTCCGCTCGCGGGCGAAAACGTGACGTACCGGATGGTGATCTCGAACACGGGCGCCGCGACGCTCGGCAATCTCACGCTGGTCGCGTCGCTGCCGGCGGCGGTGCGCGCCGACGCCGGAACCCCCGCCCAGCCCTACTACAACGAGCCGGGGGTCTTCGGAGCGCCCGTGATCGCCGCGGCGCCGGGCGGCGGAACCTCGTACACCTGGACCGTGGGGACCGGCCTGAACATGCTGCCGGGCTCCGTCCTCACGTTCACGATCACGGGCGAAGTCGTGAGCGCATGCACCCCCGGCGCCGTCCTGGCGACGGCGGAGGCTTCTTCCGTGGGGTGCGGGACCATCGTCGGGTCGGCGCCCGCGGCGAGCTTCACCCTCCCCGGGGGCCTGCCGGTGCTGCTCAGCGCCGCCGTGAATCGATCCCCCGCCCTGCCCCTGCCCAACGCGCCGGTCACGTATGCGATCACCCTGTCCAATGTGGGACTGGCCACCGTGAACAGCCTCTCGGTCACCGCGGACTTGCCGGCCATCATCACGCCCGGGGGGACGGTCTTCCTGCCGACCGGCTTCACCGGGGGCTCGGCCGTCATCGCGGGCGGGGCGCGCCGCTACACCTGGACCGACCTCAACCTGACGCTGACGCCGGGGGGGACCGTGGCGTTCACGCTCACCGGAACCATGACCCCCTCGTGCGTCAGCGCGCCGGTGAACCTCGACGTGGCCGCGACGGGCGTGAACGGCCTGTGCAGCACGACGGGCTCCACCGCCTACACCGACGCCTTCTCGCTGCCGGCCGGCTTCCCCGTCCTCCTGCGCACGGCCGTGACCCGGAGTCCCGGTGTGCCCGATCCGAACAGCCCGGTCAGCTACGCGATCCGCGTGACCAACGCGGGACTGTCCACCGTGGACACCCTCACGGTCACCGCCGACCTGCCGGCCATCATCACGCCCGTCGCGCCCGGAGTGACGCTCTTCGCCCCGGCCGGCTTCACCAGCGGCGAGGCCGTCGTCGCGGGCGGAGCGCGCCGCTACACCTGGACCAACCTCGGCCTGACGCTGACGCCGGGCGGTTCCGTGGCCTTCACGATCACCGGGACCATGACGATGGAACCGTCGTGCGCCAGCGTCCCCGTGAGCCTCAGGACGTCCGCGGTCGGGTCCAACGCGTACTTGTGCTCCCAGACCACCACGTACTCCGACAGCTTCACGGCCCCGGCGGCGCTCGCCGCGGCGATGTCGCTCCGCGCGGTGCGCGAGGTGGAAGGCCGGTACCACATCACCCTGATCCTGACCGTGTCGGACACCGGGAAGACCGAACCAAACGGCATCACCGCGTCGGAGTTCATCCCGTCCGCGCTCCCGATGGTCTCGCCCGCCGGCCCCGAGGTGGTGCTGCTGAGCGGACCGCTCCCCTCCTCGTGGCCGGACCCGCTCATCCCGGTGCCCTGTGGCAACACGCCCAACACCTGCTCCTCGTCGTTCACGTGGACGTACCGCTCAACCTCGATCAAGGACGTCACCTGGACCGCGCAAGTCGAGGCGCTGACCTACACCCGCACCACGGTCGCAAGCGTGAGATGCACCGTCTCCGCTTCCGCCACCACGAAGTTCGTCGATGTGGGCGAGGAAGGATCGTACACGCTCGATCGCAACCTGCTTCGTTCCGGATTCCAGATCGATCCCGTCACGAACAACGTGATCTCCGACAAGGTGAACATCTCCTTCAACGTCCGGGAATCCGGTCGCGTGCGGCTGGAGGTCTACAACGGCATCGGCCAGAAGGTCCGCACGCTGTTCGACGAGTACGCGATCCGGCGGCAGCCGTACAACCCCGACCCGGCCTACTGCGCCGGCTGTCAAGCGGGCTGCGGACGCGCGGGACTCGGGTACCCCTGCCTCGCGTGGGATGGGACCAACGACAGCGGAGAGCGCGTGGCGAGCGGGGCGTACTTCCTCCGGTTGGAAAGCGAGCGGTACGTCTCGGTCAGGCGCCTCGCCGTCGTGAAGTGACCCGGAACCTCGTCCAAGCGTAGGGCAACAGACCGAGCAGCACGGCGCCGCCGAAGAGGCCCGGTGCGGCGGGCCCCAGGCGCTCGATGAGCGCCCCGCCCAGCGCGGGACCCACGATCCGGGTCATCGCCTCGACCGACGCGGACAGCCCCATCATCCCCCCGACCTCGCCGGCCCCCACGGACTGGCTGATGACGCTGCTATTCACGGTCCCGAACGTCCCGCCGGCGAGGGCGATGAACGGCAGCACCGCGAGCAAGGCCGGCACGGTCGGCGCCCACGCCCACGCCGCGAGCGCGGCCGCCATCAGCGCGACCCCGCCGACGAGGAGCTGCCGCTCGGTAAAGCGCGCGGTCAGCCGCCCGATCGCGGCCCCCTGCACGAGCACGATCAGGAATCCGATGTAGGAGAAGACGTAGGCGGTCGCGTGCGCCTCGAACCCGAACCGCTCCAGCGCGTAGAGCGGGAAGATGGACTGGAAGATCACGAAGGCCAGGAAGAAGACGAAGCGCGACACCAGGAGCGGACCGACGCGCGGCTTGAGGAGCGCCGCCTTGAGATCGAGCAGCGGGTGCGCCGATTGCGTCACCGACCCGCGACTGAGGGCGGGGGACCCATGTCCGGAGCGCGAACGCGCGAAGGACCCGGGCTCCGGAAGCCAGATGAAGGCCGCCAGCAGGTCGAGCGCGGACAGCGCGGCGGCGGCGAACGCCGGCACGGCCGCGCCGAACCGGCTCAGCAGGCCGCCCGCCGCCGGCCCGATGATGAAGCCCAGCCCGAACGCGACTCCGATCAGCCCCATCCGCTTCGCGCGGTCGCGCGGCGGCGTGACGTCCGCCACGTAGGCCTGGACGACCGGGAGGTTCCCGCCCGTCAAGCCCGCCAGGATGCGACTGACGAACAGCATCGCGAGGCTGCGGGCCAGCCCCAGCAGGAGGAATCCCGCGCACGACCCGGCGAGGCACACGAGCAACACCGGCCGGCGACCGATCCGGTCCGAGAGCCGGCCGAGCAGCGGCCCGCCCACCAACTGGGCGGCCGCGTAGGAAGCGAGCTGCAGGCCCACCTGCGTCCCGCCGGCTCCGAAGGCTTTGGCGTAGTACGGCAGCAGCGGAATGATGAGCCCGAAGCCCAGCAGGTCGATGAAGACCACCACGAGCAGGACCGCGAGGGCGTACCGGTCCCTCGACCCGCCTCGGGACCGGACGGTCAAGCTAACCCCAATGCGTCGGGGCTAACTCAGCCCGAATTCGGGGGGCGTGAACTTCGCGCCGGCGCGCACGCGGCGGCCGCCGATCGTGTACACGCGCAGGACGAGCACGCGGTACCAGCGGCGCGCGGCTTCCGCCAGGATCAGGACGGTGGCGGCCATCATCACCGCGGTCAGCGCGCTGTTGAGATACGCGCGGAAGGCCGCGGACGGGTCCGCCGCCGCGAGCGGCAGGAAGTTGCCCGTGATGTTCTGCCAGCCCGCGGTCAGGGTCGTGACGGCCACGAAGAGCATCGGGACGAACGTGATCCAGGCGTACCGGACCTTGCCCGCGTTGATGATGGCGCTCGTGCCGACCGCCAGCGCGACCGCGGCCAGGAGCTGGTTCGCGGTTCCGAACATCGGCCAAATCGTGCTGATCGTGCCCGTCCAGATGAAGTACCCCCACCCGAGCACCACCGCGGCCGTGGCCAGCAGGGCGCCCGGAAGCCAGTCGGTCCGGCCGAAGGGCTTCCAGAACCTGCCGCCCAGCTCCTGGATCAGGAACCGCGCGACGCGCGTGCCGGTGTCGATCGTGGTCAAGATGAACAGCGCCTCGAACATGATCGCGAAGTGGTACCAGTAGGCCATGAGCCCCCGCATCCCCGGCAGCGCGGCGAAGATCTGGGCGAACCCGACGGCCAAGGACACGGCGCCTCCCGGCCTCCCCGCCACGTCCTCCCCGACCTCGCGCGAGAGCTCCGCGAGGTTCACGGGGGGAATGCCCAGCGCGGCGAACTTGTCGGCGGGCACGTTGATCGCGTAGTAGTCGCCCGGGAACAGCGAGGAAGCCGCGATGAGGGCGACGATGCCCACGAGGCCCTCCAACAGCATCCCGCCGTATCCGATCATCCGGGCTTGGCCCTCGCGGTCGAGCATCTTCGGGGTGGTCCCCGAAGCCACCAGGGAATGAAAGCCCGAGATCGCCCCGCACGCGATGGTGATGAACACGAAGGGGAAGAGCCGGCCGGGCACGATCGGGCCCCCGCCCGCGGCGAAGGAGGACACCAGCGGCTGCCGGAGCTCGGGCGCCACGATGATCACGCCCAGCACGAGCGCCGCCACCGTGCCGAGCTTGACGTACGCGCTCAGATAGTCTCGCGGGCACAAGAGCAGCCAGACCGGCAGCACCGACGCGATGAACCCGTACCCGGTGATCGCGACGATGATCCCCTCCCGCGACAGCGTGAACCACGGCGCGAGCGCGGAGCCGGGAACCCAGTGGCCGAGGAAGACCGCGGCGAACACGGCAACCGCGCCGATCAGGCTGGCCTCCGCGATGCGCCCCGGCCGGATCCGGTACATCCACAGCCCGACGAACAGCGCGATCGGCACGGTGCAGGCGATCGTGAAGGTCCCCCAGGAGGACTCGCGCAGGGAGTTCACCACCGCAAGCCCCAGCCCCGCGAGGGCCATGATCACGATGAGGAGGATCGCCAGCGACGCCGCCAGGCCCGCCGCGGGGCTGATCTCGCGCCGCGCGATCTCGGCGAGCGACTTGCCGTCGTGCCGCACCGACGCGGCGAGGATCACGAAGTCGTGCACGGCCCCGCCGACGCACACGCCGATCAGCAGCCACAGGTACCCGGGGAGGAATCCGAACTGGGCCGCGAGCACCGGGCCGATCAGCGGCCCCGCGCCCGAGATCGCGGCGAAATGGTGCCCGAACAGCACCCACTTGTTGGTGGCGTGGTAGTTCTGGCCGTCGTGCAGGCGGTGGGCGGGCGTGCGGCGCCGGTCGTCCAGCGCCACCACCTTCGCGGCGATGAACGCGCTGTAGTACCGGTACGCGATCGTCAACACGCACAGGGCTCCCACCATGAACGGCATCGCGGACATCGAATGCCATGGTAACACGCGTCCGGGGGATACAATGGGCCTCGGCATGCTTGCCGGGTGCTTCCTCGCGGCCTTCGCGCTGTTCCTACACGGCCTCTCTCCGACGGTCTCGTTCGAAGACACCGGCGAGCTCGCGGTCGCGGCGTCCTGTCTCGGGATCACGCACCCGCCCGGCTACCTCTGGCTCACGTGCCTCGGCTCGCTCGCGCTTCGGGTTCCCGCG
>CAYHEI010000177.1:0-719 GCA_964355385.1 uncultured bacterium
CCCCCCCCCCCCCCCCCCCCCCCCCCCCCCCCCCCCCCCCCCACTCCGTCACGAAGGAAAAGAACGCCTGCTTCGAGGGGTCGTTGAGCGTCCAGTTGACGGGCAGGGTCTGGAAGCCCGACATCTTCTCGAACGCCGCCTCGCGCCCGCCCGGCCAGATCCGGTCGTAGCCGGGGTCCCCGCTCCCGGCGCCCTGCGCATAATAGCCCCACGACGCGCCTTCCTCCAGGGCGGCCTGCAGGTTGGCGAGATCCACGCCGTCCTCGTTGATGAGCAGCGGCCGGGGCCGCCGCTGGAACGCATCCGACGCGCGGATCGCCCGCAGCCGCTCGCGCAGCCGCTCCGGCGTGTTGCCGTTGCCGTGGGGAAACGTGACCGTCTCGGCGTCGAGCCATTCCGCGGTCGGGAGGTTATCGCCGCCCGTACTGCTGCCGACCGGCAGCTCGCGCCCCCCGACGCGGACGGCGCGGGCCGCGCGGATCAGCGTCGCGATGCCTTCCGGGCGGCACAGCGCGCGCCCCCACCAGTCGGCGCTCTCGTTGGCGATGTCCATGAGAACGTTCCGGTGCCCGCTCCCAAGGAGCCAGTCCGCGGCCGCCTCGACCGCGCGCACGATGTGCCGGTCCTCCGGGAGATGCCGGATCTGTTTCCAGTAGAAGAGGTTGACGATCACGGCCATCCCGCACGCGTCCGCCGCGGCCAGCACCCGGGCGAGCCGG
>CAYHEI010000177.1:729-6416 GCA_964355385.1 uncultured bacterium
GCAGCTCTTTGCGCGGCTCATGGATGAGACGTACCGGGCGAGCCGGGCGGTCCACGCCGGCTTGAGGGAGCCGTCGGGCCGGAAGGCGGTCATCACGCAGCCGTTCCAGACCTCCGGCGCGTACACCGAGCCGCCGCCCTGGAGCCCGACCGTGACGGCGAGCAGCCCGGCGGCCCGGTACACGGGGAGCATCCGGCAGAACTCGTCCGTGTTGCGCTCCGGATCCCAGCGGCCGGTGTCCGGATACGCCCAGCGGCGGGCCGTTTCCGGATTCTCGTCGTCCGTGACCGCCTGGATCATCCGCGCGTTGAGCAGGAGGCCGTCCAGCGGCCGCCCGTTCCAGATGCCGCCCGCGCAGGCCGGCGCGCCGTTGATGAGGACTCGCTCCCCCTCGATCCGCACCTCGGTCCCCATGACGCGGTCAGTATACGACGGCGTGCGCGTCGATGTAGGACTGCATGTCGGCGGGCGTAGGGGATTCGAAGGACACGCGGGCGCCCGTGACCGGATGGTCGAACGCCAGCCGGCTCGCGTGCAAGAGGTGCCGCGGGGTCTCCGCCCGGCCGGGATACGCCGGATCGCCGCCGGCCTTCACGTGGCGGACGAAGTCCAGGAACTCCTCGTCGGTCCTGCCGTACAACTTGTCCCCGATCACCGGATGGCCGATGGAGGCCAGGTGCGCGCGGATCTGGTTGGTCCGCCCGGTCTTGGGAACGCACCGCAGCACCGTCGCGCCGTCGAGAGGGCGCAGGCGCTCGAAGCGCGTCAGGGACTCGCGCCCACGCGCATCCCCCTCGTCGTACACCCGCTGGCGGATCGAGACCGTGCTCGCCCGATCCCGGCCGATGAACCCGCCGACCTCGAACTGCTCCCAGTCCACCCGGCCCCGGACCACGGCCAGGTACTCCTTCTCCACCGTCCCTCCCGCGAATTGGCGCATGAGCCGGCCGTGTGCCGCTTTATCCTTGGCCACCACCATGAGACCGCTGGTCTCCCGGTCCAGCCGATGCGCCAGCCGGACCAGGCCGGTCCACCCCCCCGCTCGCAGCCGCTCCGTCAGGATATGGATGAACGTATGCGTCACGAAGTTCCCGTCCCCGTGCGACGGAAGCTGGCCGGTCTTGACCGCCACGACGAACGCGGCCTCGTCATAGAGCACCCCGATGTCCGCGTCCACCGGCGGCTCGTGCAGGATGACCTCGTAGGCCACGCGGTCGCCCTGGCGCAGCACCCGGCCGGGCTCCGCCGGCCCGCCGTTGACCGCGATCTTGCCGTCCCGGATGAGCGCCTCCCATTCCGCGCGCGGCTTGTACCGGAAGCGCCCGGCCAGGTAGTCCGCGAGGGCCTGGCCCGCGCAACGGGCGGGGACCTTGGAAGCGAGGATCGTGGCCTCGGGCATCGGTGACGGAATTCTATCGCGCAGAAACGCGCCCGGCATGTTACAGTTTGATCAGGCACGCGAAGGGTGCCTCCCGTCCGCGGGAAGGGCTGAGCCCGCTTTGATTTGATGGTTCCAAATGGAAAAAAGGAAGACTTCTCTTCGCCCGAGAAAGCGGACATTCGGGCTTCACCGTGAAGAGGAGGATCCCATGTCAACGCCGCTGCCATCCCGTCCGAACTTCGAGCACCTGCGCAACGAAGCCCGCGATCTCCTGAAGGCCTACACCTCCGGCAATCCCGCCTGTTGCGACGTGCTGCGCGGCCTGCGCCGGTTCACCGGAGCGGCCGACGCGACGATCATGAAGGAGGAGGTCACGCTGCAGGAAGTCCAGTGCGCGGTCGCCATCAAGTACGGCTGCCGGAACTGGTCCGAGTTGCGCGACGCGGGCGCCGCCGCCGGGGGCGCCGTGGAGAAGCCCGCCGAGGCCGCCCCGCCGTCGCCCGCGGTCGGCGCGGAGCGCATGGCCGCCCTGGAACGCATCGTCGCGGGCGGGCCGGCGAGCGCCTGGCCGCTGCGCCAGGTGATCGAGTTCTTCAAGGCCGCGACGGCCATGGCGCGATTCGGCGGGCTGATCGCCATCGAACACGTGAGCGAGCGGCTGGACGACTCGTTTCTCAAGCTCGGCATGCGGATCGTCACCGACGGCACGGATGCGTCCATCGTGCGCAACATCCTGCTCGAACGCAAGCGCACGGTCCTCGCGGACCACGATCGGCGCCTCGACATGACGATGGCCGGGATCAACGCGATCGCGACCGGCGATTCCCCTATGATCGTGGACGCGCGTCTTCGCGCGTTCCTGCCGGCGGAGGCCGAGACGGAGGACGCGGGGCGAAACGGGCGGGCGCCCGTCGATCTGCCGGGACGGCTCGCCGCGCTGGAAGCGGTGATCGCCCGGAGCCCCGCGAGCCGGTGGACGGCGGAGGACCTGATCGGGTTCTTCACGGCCGCGGCGCGGGTCGCCCAGGCCGGGAAGCTGGTGGCGCTGGACGGCGTGGCCGCGCGGACGAACGACCCACTGATCCGCACCGGACTGCAGCTCGTCGTGGACGGAGCCGATGCCGAGATCGTCCGGTCGATCCTCGTCGAGCGCAAGCGCACGCTGGTCGCCGACCTCGAGCGCCGGCTCGACCTGATCATCGCGGGGGTGAACGGCATCGCCTGGGGCGAGAACCCCGCCGTGTTCGAGACCCGAGGGAACGCCTTCCTGCCGGCGGAGACCGGTCCGGCCGCCGCCTGAATCCGGCCGCTTCCCTCCTTTGAAACACGAACGGCCCGGCGATGATGCCGGGCCGTTCGGCCGCGCGCGCTAGTTGCGGCTGATCTGGATCAGGCTGGCGGGGTCGAGCTCTTCGTGGGCGCAGGCTGCGTTCGTCGGAGCGTCCGCGGGCGCATCGCTCTTGGCGACGTAGCCCTGCTTGATCATCCACGCCTCGACCTCGTCACCCGAGACGTCCGGGAGCATGGTGCCGTCGATTTGAACGCACGGCGAGAGCGGCTGGCCGCTCTTCTCGACCATCTCGCGGTAACTGTCGCGGTTGCCGATGATGTCCTTGTCCTCGTACTTCAAGCCGTATTTCTTGAAGACGGCGCGGACGCCCATGCTCCACCCGCACGTCGGCTTCAGGTACGCGATGATGACCGGGTTCTTGTTCATGACCGCATTATACCCTCAGGCGGGGAGGATCTTGATCAGCGCCTTCCCGTGGCGGACGGCGAACTTCACGATGCCGGCGCGCAACGCGTAGAGGGTGTCGTCCTTGCCGATGCCGACGCCGTCGCCCGGCGCCCAGCGCGTGCCGTGCTGCCGCGCGAGGATCGAGCCCGCGGTGACGGTCTCGCCGCCGAAGGCCTTGATCCCGAGCCGCTGCCCGGGGCTGTTGCGCCCGTTCGACGTGCTGCCTTGACCTTTCTTAGAAGCCATTGGCTCCTCCTTCCGTCAGCAAGGCCGCTTCGCCCCAGGCACAGCCCGGGGCTCCGCGGTCGGCTCGCTTTCGCTCGCCTCCAACATCAGCCACGGGCGATGCTCTTGACCTTGACGAACGTGAACTCCGAGCGGTGGCCGACCGTCCGCTGGTACCCCTTCTTCTTCTTGTACTTGTAGACGCGGATCTTCTTGCCCCGCGCGTGCTTGAGGATCTCGGCGACGACCTTGGCGCCCGCGACGGTGGGCTTCCCCACCTCGATCGCGCCGTCGGTCGCGACCAGCAGCACGTCCGGCAGCACGACCTCGGCGCCCGGCTCGCCCGACAGGCGGTTCAGGCGCACGGTCTCACCCTCGACGATCTTCATCTGGGTGCCGCTGGTCTTGATCACGGCGTAGGTACTCATGGGCGAAGGATCATTTATACCACGGCCCGCCGCCGGCCCTCAAGGCGCGCGCCCCGCCCGGCGCAGCCGCTCCACCAGCGCCAGGTTGTCCCGGGCGAGCGCGTTGTCCGGATCCTCCGCCAGCGCGCGCCGGAAGCGCTCCGCCGCGGCCGCGAGGCGCCCCAGGCGCGCCTGGGCGGTTCCCAGGGACAACTCGAGCCGCGCGCCGCGGGCGCCCCGGCGTTCGGCATCCAGCAGCGCCGCCTCCCCGCGCCGCGCGTCGCCCAGCTCCAGGAGCAGCATGCCGAGATGCTCCAGCGCCGCCGGCGAGCCGGTGGTCCGGCCGACGCGTCCGTAGAGCTCCACGAACCGCGCGAACGCCGCCGGCGGCGCGTGCGCGGCCTCCAGCGGCCCCAGCTCGCCGTCGGCCGCGGCCAGCCACTGCTCGTCGAGGCCCGGCCAGACCGCGGGCGGGGGTCCCGTGCTCCCGTCGAGCCGGAAGACCGAGTACGACGCCCCCTCCGCGTGGACGAGGCGCGCGGTTCCCCGCCACCAGTCCCGCCACCGCGCGGCGGCCGCGTCGTCGAAGTGGAAGATGTCGTAGGTGCGCTGCACCAAGAACGCGCTCTCGGCGTCGTGCAATGCGAGGCCGATCCCCCACTGCCGGAAGCGCTTTCCGATCTCCGCGGGCGAGCGCGCCTCGCGCGCGAAGCGCTCGATGAGCGGCGTGTCGAAGAAGGACTGCACGAGCGCGTCCGCCCCCCAGAAGAGGTTGAGGCCGTACTGGTTGAGGACGAGGACGCGACGGTGCTCCGGCGCGCTCCGCAGCCACGCGCGCATGGCCAAGCTGCGCGCCTTCCCGGGCATCCCGCGCGCGAGGTACGCCGCGGGCGTCTCCACCCCGAGGACGACACGCACCGGATCGGCCGAGTCCCGGAGCACCTGGGCGGCGGCCAGCAGATGGAAGACGAGCACGCCCCCCGCGCCCCACGCCAGCGCGCGACCGCCCGGGCCGGCGCGGGCCAGGGCGCGCACGGCGAGCGCCGTCGCGAGCGCGGCCGCGGGCACCGCGGGCACGAGGTACCGGACCTGGCGGGGAATCAGCTGCCACAGCAGGAAGAACCCCAGCGCGGCGGCCGCGGGCGCCCTCGCGCCCGGGACACGGAAGACGAGGAGGAGCGGGAGCCCCCACAGGAACCAGCCCCCCAACCCCGCGGACGTGTCGAGCACCCCGGCGTTCCGCACGGCGACGTTCCACGGCCGCGCGAACGGCTCGAGCGCGGAGGGGAGCCCCGTGGGATGGTTGTACGCGCCCAACTCGCGTTCGTAGCGGACAAGATTCTCCTCCCCCCACCAGAACGTGGGGATGCGGCGCGCGAGAAACGGCGCGGCGGGGTTGCCCGTCCAGGCCGCGTTCCGGAGCGCCCACGGCGCGACCACGAGCCCGAGCGTCGCGGCGAACTGGAACCACGCGCGGGGCCGCGCGCGGCGGATCACGAGGAACATCCCGACGAGGACCGGCGCGAACACGCGATCCGTCATCGCCGGACCAGAGCGAACGATGCGCGCGCCGAGCAAGGAGGCCGGCGGCGCGGCGGCGGACGACGCCAGCCAGAGCGCGAGCGTGAGGTATCCCGCCGCACCGAGGTCCACGTAGGCCCACATCATCACCAGGACCATGTACGGCACGAGCAGGCATCCGGCGACGGCGGCCGCGGCCCACGCCGGCTCGAGGCGCTCCCGCGCCCAGCCGTGCAGCGCGCCCGCCACGATGATGCCCCAGCCGAAGTGCACGAGCTTCGCGGGATCCGGCGCTCCCGCGAGCAGCATCATGACGAGGTACTGCATCTCGAGGAGCGCCGGGAAGGTCGCCAGGAAATGATGCGGAAGGGCGTGGATCTTGTGGTGCGCCGCCCACGTCCAGGGATGCGCGAGA
>CAYHEI010000178.1:0-6395 GCA_964355385.1 uncultured bacterium
GGCCTCATTCCAGCCGGTGATGTAGTCTTCGGTTCGCTTGTCACGGGGGTTCGTGAACAGGGTGGCGGTCTCCTCGCACTCGATCAGTTCGCCGTTCAGGATCATCGCGGTCCGGTCCGACACGCGCGCCGCCTGCGCGGTCAGGTTCGTCACCAGCACGATCGTGCAGGAGGGCTTGAGCCGTTCCAGCGCCTCCTCGATCCGCGCGGTCGAGATGGGGTCCAGCGCGGAACATGGCTCGTCCAGGAGCAGGACCTCGGGACGCAGCGCCAGCGTGCGCGCCACGCACAACCGCTGCTGCTGGCCGCCGGAGAGCGTGAAGACCGAATCCTCCAGGCGGTCCTTCACCTCGTCCCACAGAAACGACGCGCGCAGGCCCTCCTCGACGCGCGCCGCGACCGTCGCGCGGTCGGTCACGCCCGAGAAGGTCAATCCCAACGCGACGTTCTCGAACACGCTCCCCGGGAGGGGCAGCGGCGTCGCGAACACCATCCCGACTGTGCGACGCAACAGCGCCAGGTCCGCGCCCGGCGCCAGGATATCGGCCCCGTTCAGCGTGATCGCGCCGGCGATCGAGAGCGAGCCGAGCCCCGCGTCCAGCCGGTTGAGGCAGCGCAGCAGGGTCGTCTTCCCGCTGCGCGCGGGGCCGATGAGCGCCATGATCTCGTTCGGCCGCACGTCGAACGTGACGCCCCGCACGGCGGGGACGCCGCCGTAAGACACGGTGAGATCCCGGACCGCGATCTTGGGCCGGGTCATGACCTGTTCCGGCATCAGCGCCCCCGCAGCCGCCGCCGAATTCGGGTGCGGATCACGACCGCGGCCAGATTCAGCGTGAAGGTCAGCAGCAGGAGCACCAGCACGGTCCCGTACAGGAGCGGCTTGGTCGCCTCCACGTCCGGCGATTGCGTGGCCATGACGTACACGTGGTAGCCGAGCACCATGAACTGGTCGTTCAGGTGCGTGGGCAGGTACGGCAGGAAGTAGGCCGCGCCCGTGAACATGATCGGCGCGCCCTCCCCGCCCCCCCGGCTGATGGCCAGGATCGTCCCCGTGAGAATCCCGCTCGTCGCGTTGGGCAGCACCACCCGGCGGATCGTCTGCCAGCGCGTGGCGCCGAGCGCGAGCGCGACCTCCCGGTAGCTTTGCGGCACCGCGCGCAGCGCCTCCTCGGTCGTCACGACCACGGTCGGCAGCGTGAGGACCGCCAGAGTCAGCGCCGCCCACACGATCGCGGGCTGGCCGTAGACGAGCGAGCCGCCGAACAGCAGGAGGGCGAGGTTCCGTCCGGCGAATTGGACGAAGAACCCCAGGCCGAAGAGCCCGAAGACGATCGCGGGAACCCCCGCCAGGTTCTCCAGCGCGTGGCGCACGACGCTCACCCAGAGCGAGCCGCGCCGCGCGTACTCCGAGAGGTAGATCGCGCACCCGACGCCGAGCGGCAGGACGGCCACCGTCATGAGCCCGACCAGCGCCATCGTGCCGAAGATCGCCGGGAAGATGCCCCCGCCCCGCATACCGTCCGCGGGCGCGCGGGAGAGGAAGCTCCAGCTCAGGGCGGGGGCACCGTGCACGACGATGTCCCCCAGGATCACCAGCAGCAGCCCGAGGATGCCCGCGACCGCGAGCGCGCCCAGGCTCGGGAACACCCACCGGGCCTGCGCGGAGAGCCGGACGGAGGCGGCGCTGGCCAGGGTCAGCCCCCTTGCAGCCGGCGCCGAAGCCGGCCGACCGCCCAATGGGCGAAGAAATTGAGCAGGAAGGTGAGGACGAACAGCAGCGCACCGATGAAGAACAGCACCCGGTAGTGCGTGCTCCCCACCACGACCTCGGCCAGTTCCGCCGCCACCGTGGCCGAGAGCGTCCGGACGGACACCGTCGGATCCCAGGAGAGCAGCGCGGCGTTGCCGGACGCCATCAAGACGATCATGGTCTCGCCGAAGGCGCGGCCGAATCCCAGGACGCAGGCGGCGAAGATACCGGGTGACGCCGCGGGCAGGACGACCCGCCATGCCGTCTGCCAGGCGTTCGCCCCCAGCGCGAAGGAGCCGTCGCGGAAGGTCTGGGGGACCGCCGAGAGCGCGTCCTCGGCCACGGTGTACACGATGGGGATCACGGCGAGGCTCATGGCCAGCCCCGCGGTGACCGCGTTGAGCCGGTAGTTCCACCCCAGCGCCGCCTGCAGCCAACTGGCCAGAACCATCAGGGCGAAGAAGCCAAGCACGACCGAGGGGATGCTCGCGAGCAGCTCGATCACGGGCTTGACCAGCTCGCGCAGCCAGAACGGCGCGAATTCCGTCGCGAACATCGCGGCGAAGAGCGCCACCGGGAGCGCGAACAGGAGCGCGACCAGCGTGACCTTGAGCGTGCCGGTGACGAGCGGCAACAGCGAGTATTTGGGCGTCGTCGACACCGGCTGCCAATCCATGCCCTTCCGGCCTTCGCGCGCGGGATCGGCCTGCGGCAGGAAGAGCCGCGCGAGCGAGGCTTCGGAATAGCGCGAAGGCTGGGTCAGGAGCGGCAGCGCTTCCTTCCCGACGAAGATGAAGATGAGCGCGAGACTGCCGATGACGAGCGCCGCGCTCGCGCGGACGCCGCCCTCGATCAGCCGCTCACCGAGACGGCTCGGCACCGGCTCAGCCCTTCGGGCGGATCTTCTTCGGCGCGGAGGCGGGCGGCAGCGGGAAGTAGCCGACCTCGGCGCAGACCTGCTGGCCCTCGGCCGAGCGCACCCAGGCGACGAAGTCCGCGGCCGCGCCCTGCGGCTCCCCCGCGGTGTAGAAGAAGAGCTTGCGGCTGATGGGATACTTCCCACTCGTCACGAGTTCCTTCGTGGGCTCCAGCGCCGGCTTCCCCTTCGCCGCGCTGATCTTCAGCGGGCGGACACCCTTCGCGTAGGCGATGCCGCCGTACCCGATCGCGCGCGGGTCCTTGGCCACCGCGTTCACCACCGCGGCGGTCCCGGGGAGCGACTGCACCGAGGCCGCGAAATCCTCGGTCTTGAGCACGTGCTCCTTGAAGTACGCGTAGGTGCCGGAGCTGTTTTCCCGGCCGTAGGGAACGATCGTGCCCTTCTCCGCCCCGAGGGCCTTCCAGTCCGTGATCTTCGCCTGGAAGATGCCCTTGATCTGGTCCAGCGTCAGCGACCGGAGCGTCGAGTGTTCGTGCACGTAGAGCGCGATGCCGTCGATCGCGACCGCGATCTCCTTCGCCTCCACGCCGCGCCGCTCCTTGACCTGCGCGAATTCCTCCGGCTTCATCGGCCGCGACGCCTGGCAGATGTCGGTGCCGCCGTTGATGAGCGCCGCGATCCCGGTGCCCGAGCCGCCGCCGGTCACCTGGATCACGAGGTTCGGATGCGCCTTCATGTACGCCTCCGCCCAGCGCTGGCCCAGGATCACCATCGTGTCCGAGCCCTTGATCGTCAGGGAGTTCCCGGTGTTGCGCCGCCCACAGCCGGCCGCCGTCAAGACCGCGAGTCCCGTCACAGCCACCCAGCGCGCGCACGTGTTGTTCATGGGGAGCAGTTTAGCGAGCCGACCGGTCGAATGCCGGGACCTTCCGTGACGATTGCGTGACGATGTTCTTCGCTTCGCGACCGTGCTCACGCGAGGCCGGTGTCGTCGATCAATTGACCGTCACTTTGTAGCAGACGCAGCCGGTGGTCATCACGCCGACCGCCGGGACCGTCCAGCGCAGGTTGGTGACGCCGGTGGTTCCGGGTCCGCCCCCGGGCATCGTCGTGTAGGCGCTCCCGCCGTCCGTGGAGTACGCGGGCGTGATGCCGGCGACGCCGCTCGTGGCCCCGCAGAGGTGGTTCGTCGAGACGTCCGGATAGTACACCATGCCGCTTGGGATCTCGTCGTTGATGGTGAACATGGACGCCGTGGCGGTCGAGTAGTTGCTCCAGCAGATCTTGAACTGCACGATGTCGCCCGAGGACACCACCTGCAGCGGCGGGGTCTTCGTGAGGAACACCTCCGCGCCCACGACCATGAGCGCGGTGATCCCGGTGATCGACCCGTCCAGCGTGTCGATGCCCACGATGCTCTGGAGGCCCAGCCGCGTCAGCGTCACCTTCACGAAGATGTGGTTGCCCCCGTCGGCCGCGCCCAGCCACGTGTAGTTGTAGCCGTCCATCGCCTTGCCCTCGATCTGGGCCAAGGGGTCCGTCGAGGTGAACGAGGTGATCCCGGCGTACCCGGTGTCCAGCACGCCGCCGAGCAGGAGAACCTCGACCGTGATCCAGAAGCTCTCCCCCACGAACACCACCGGCGGCGCGATGATGTTGTAGTGCTCCCCGGTGGCGAGGAAGGGCGCGGTGTAGCCCTTCTCCGTGATCTTGCACTGGATGAACTGGGCCACCACCGAGGGCTTCGGATTCGCGCTCACCACGCTGATCTTGTAGTTGTTGCTGGCCTGCGCCGTCGGGAGCAACTGCTCGGAGTCGGTGATGGTGCCGAACGCGATGCACTGGTCCGGGCCGTTCGTGGCGTAGGTCGCGTTGTACCCATACTCGGAGATCATCTGGATGGAGGTCCCCTGCTTCGAGCAGAAGACGTCCACGACCTGGGTGTCGAAGGTCACGCCGCAGCCGTTGGCGCCGGTCCCGTGGTTGAGCCAGTATTCGAAGCCGGCTTGCTGGCCCGTGGCGGCGTGCATGACCGAGCCGCCGGACCATACTGCGTACACCTCCATGCCGTGCAGCACCTGGATGGGGCCGCCCGACTCGAGCTCGACCTTGTAGAGCGCCGAGCTGGGGGCATTGAACGCCGCGCCGTACCGCTGGGGGTTCTTGTCGGGGGCGAGGGTGACCAGCCCGGCCTTCACCTTGTCCTGCGTAACCTGCGCCCAGACGCCGGACATCCCGTTCAGCATCGAGGGGATGCGCGGCGCCGTCGGGATGGTGTTGTCCGGGATATAGCGCCAGATCGTGTAGACCGCGGTCACGCCGGGGAAGCAGTCGACCTGCCCGCCGCCGTCGTTGCACCCCCCGCCGCTCACGTTGCCAACGACGACCTTCTGCCCGTTGCCGTTCCCGTGCACGACGCCGTAGAAGTTGAAGTTCCCCGGCCCGGCCACGGTGTTCCCGGTCTCCCGGGTGGGCATGTACGCATCGAAGTTGTCCCCGCATTGCGAGCAGCAGCAGGGCAGCCCGGTGAAGGTGTTCATGGCCTGGTTGACGATGAGCCGGCCGTCGGAAGAAACCGTCCGCCACGGCCCGGCGTCGTTCGGCAGGAACTGGTCCAACGCCGCGCTCTCGCTGGCCAGGTCGTACGTGCGGTAGTAGGACCAGGTCAGGCTCGCGAAGTCGAACTTGAAAAGCGACACCGAGGTCGTCAGGCCGGGCGTATAGGTGTTGTACCCGTCCATGTTGGTGTTGATCAGCACCAGGTTATCGCCCATCCCGGTGAGGCCCGCGTTGACGGGGTCCAGCCGCCGCCACATGTAGTGCATCAGTCCCGCGTAGGTCATGGTCGTCGCCGGCGCGTAGGTATGGTTGTCCTGGTTGTCGTCGTCAATCTGGGTCAGCAGCTGCCACAGCACCGGGGAGTTGGACGTCAGCTTGTGGATGTAGTTGAGCGGGTACGCGACGCAGCCGCTCGGCGGAAAGTACCGCGCCGGAATGCGCTCCACGCGGCAGCCGGCGTTCCCCCCGCCCGGGATCGCGCCCGCGCCCAGCGTGCAGCCGGGGTTCCCCGGGAAGCCGCCCAGGCAGTCCCCGACGAGGCAGCCGATCGAGTCGCTCTTGCCCCCGGTCGTAGCCCACCCCGCGCCGTTGTAGCGGATCGCACGCAGCTCGAACGTGGTCTTCTTGTTCAGCGCAAAGAAGTCGATGAAGTACCCCGGACAGGTGTTGTCGTCGTCCGAGGCGGCGAACGCCACGTAGCTGATGTAGGTCGTCGGCAGGATGATCGGCGCGAGGTGAGTGAAGTTGCGCGGGGTCACCGACGAGCCCGTGCCGCCGACGACGCGCGGCCGCCCGAGCGCCAGGATCGAGGCCTTGTTCACCGCGGTCACCCCCGCCGCGACGGACGATTTCACGTTGGCCTTCCAGCGCAGCGTGAGCGTCATCCCCGGCGGCATGTCCAGCCCCCACGTCAGCATCGTCGTCGCGCCCGTGACCTTCGAACCGGGACCGGCGGCCGAGCAGCCGGTGGGCGTCATCGTCCAGCCCATGCACGGGTCGTCAAACCCGAAGCCCGCACCCCAGGACCACAGCTCCGGAGGCTCTGAATCCCACACGGTCACGTTCCACCACGTCTTGGAGCTCGAGAGGTTTTGCAGGAAGATCTCGTAGATGATCTCGTCCGGCGACTGGCCATAGGTCTGCGAGTACAGGACGTCGTTGTCCCCGATCTTCCAGAACATGAACCGGCGGACGGTCGTGGAGG
>CAYHEI010000179.1:0-6384 GCA_964355385.1 uncultured bacterium
GAACGCATGACCGGTCGGGGTCAACGCCGCGGGCCGCGGAATGATCGTCATCGTCCTGGAAGCCTCCTGTGCACCGCCCGCCGCCGTCGAGCCCGCCAGCAACCACGCCGCGGCGCACAGCGGCCCGATCCGGAGCGCGGGACGTCCCACCCGCCAAGCATACGCCTTTCCGCGGGCGCGCCGGCGACTATCGCTGGGCGGTGTCCAGGACAAGCACGTCGAAGTCGTCGAGTTGGGGGAGCGTCACCGTCACACGGCCGTCCGCCGTAGCGCAGGGAAGGGGGCGGTCGAGCCGCAACGAGCGGGCGGCGATGACGGGTCGGTCCGGCACGAGCGTGAACTCGAGGTCGCGCACGGCCAGCGGTGCGTGGTGGGCGGTGCCGAGCTGGCCGGGATGGTTGACCAGTCCGAGCCACAGCCAGCGGCCGCCGGTTTCCGCGTGCAGCCCGACCTCGACGTTCGGCGGTGCGGTGGTCGCGAGTCGGGGCGCGATCCCCAGGAGGTCGGAGAGCGCGGCGAGAACGATCCGGGCGATGCCGGGGTGGGCGAACTTCCCGTACTGCGCGCCCGGCCGCCACGGGAGATACGCCGCACGTCCCTTGCTCCAAGCCTGCAGCAGCAGACCGGGCTCGTCCGTCGCGTCGCCGTAGTAACACTTCTCGGGCGGACCGAACATGGCCGGCGGGATGCGGCGCAGGAGGGTTTCCACCCCGGCGGCGGGGGTCGCCGCGAGGAACCGGTCGTCGAGATGCAGGAGATCGAGGTCGTCGAACCCGGTGAGCCGCTTCTTGTCTTGAGGACGGATGCGCAGGTACGACCCGGGACGGCGCGGGTGGGACGCTCCCGCCGCGGCGACCCCCAGGCACCGTAGCGCGATTCCCGGCCGGGCGTCGCCCGCCGCGTCGAGCGTGCCCGTCAGCCCGGTGGCGAGGAGCCGCCCGCCGTCCTGCACAAAGGCGTCGAGCAGTGCCGCGGCGCCGTCGCTGAGCCGCCGCACGTCGGGCACGATCACCGCGCGGTACCCGGCGAGCCGGGCCGCGGTGTCCGGCCGGTCCAGCGCCAGGTCCTGGATCACGTCGAACAGGATGTGCGCCTCGGTCAGGATGCGGAAGATGCCGCGGTACTCGGCCAGCGCGCCCGCGTCGGCGCTCGCGGCGGGTTTGAGCAAGGCGACGTCGCTCATGGGGCGGGTGCCCGTGAGCCAGCGCTCGTGCGCGGCGTGAAAGGCGAACACCGCGCGCGCTCCCGCGAACGCAAGCCGGTCCTCCTGCCCCTCCAGCGTGCCGATCACGTACCAGTCCACCCAGCCGCCCGCCACGAGGTCGCCGGCCAGCCGCGCCACGGTGAGTGACGGGGCGACTCCCACGTGCCGGTACGGGAAGTCGATGAAGTGCACCGCCGTGTTGGACGCCGCGGTGCCCGGCCAGGTGCCGACCGCGGTCCGGCTGTTGTCGGTCGAGGCGTACGTCCACTCGGGCGGAGACCGGTCGATGCCGGAGTTGGACTCGGAACGGTACACGTCCACGCCCGCGTCGGCCCAGGTCATGACCGCGAGTCCGGCATCGCGCCGCTTGATCGCGCCGCGGATGCGCTGAAAGAGCTCCCGGGTCGTCTCCCGGCGGAAGGCGTCGTAGGCGCGGGACACCGGATCGGCGGGATCCTCGCGGGCGGGGAGGTCCGCCCCGGCGAACTCGCGGAACCTCCGCCGGCAGTTCGCGCACCGGCACAGCCCGTGGTACACCCCGCTGTAGTCGGAGGAGTGATAGCCGAACATGTTGAAGAAGACGCCGTCTACCTTGTACCGGTCCAGCGCCTCGTCGAGGATCTCCAGGGACCGCTCCTGCTGGTACGGGCTGTTCACGCAGACGTGCACTTGGCCGTTATAGTTGATCGCGCCGCGGTCGCCGGCATAGAGCCAGTCCGGGTGCAGCGCCGCCAGCGACTCGTGGACCTTGCTGAAGTCGAACCGGGCGACGAATCGGATGCCCTCCCGCTTCGCGCGCGCCAGCACCCTGCCGACGAGGTCGTCCCGGAGGTGCGGGTTGCGGAAATGAAACGGCAGGTCGGTGGGGTAGTGCGCGGCGATGCCGCCCACGTTGAAGAGCACGACCTCGGCGTGGAAGGACTTGAGCTGCGCCATGTATTCGTCCACATCGAGCCCCGCGTCGATCTCCCGGAGATTGGTCTGGATCATCCGGTACGGCTTCGCGAGCCACCACGGCGCTGCGGTCATGCCAGGTCCACCGCCAGAACCTCATGGTCGAGCACCGGCGGAGCCGCCGCGATCAGGCGGCCGGCGGCGATCTCGAACGCCGCGGGGACGTCGGCCACCAGCCACCGGGCGCCGCGGACCGCCGCTCTGGGCGGGAGCGCGAGGGCGACGCGCAATCCGCTCAGCGGGAAGAGTTCGCGCGCCGGCCCGCGCATCGCCATCGGGTTGGTGAGGTTGACGAGGTGGACCGTCAGCGCGCGCGGCAGCCGCGCGACGGAGAGGTCCACGAAGCCCGGCCCGGTCACCTCGACCGGGGCCGGCTCGTCGGCGGCCCACCGGACCGCGTTCGCCAGCACCACCCCGAGATCCGCGGCGAGCACCTCGTAGAACGTCCGATCCAGGTCGCCCGGAAAGTAGACGACCCGGCCCGGCCCGACGTCCCGCGCGATCGCGCCGGGCTCGCGCGGTTCCTCGCGGGGGTACACCTTCTCCATCGGCAAGTCGGGATACGAGGGGATCAGCGTCAGCGGGTACGGCGGCCGGGCGGCACGCGGCGCCACTTCGACGCGCCGCACCCCGGCGATGATCCGCCCCGCGTGCTCGAGCCCCATCGCCACCGGGTGGACCCCGCCGTCGGACGCGGGTTCGACGTGCAGATAGGCGTTTCGTTCCGGGCCCGCGTGGGTCGCGCCCGCGGACACCCCGAACAGGTCCGCGAGTCCGAAGTCGGCGCGCGCCGCGCCGGTTTCGTCGTAGCGCGAGGTTTCGTACGTCGCGACGATCCGGCCGCCGCGCGCGACGAATCCGCGCACCGCGTCGCACGCCGCGTCGGAGAGCTCCGCCGCGTTCGGCAGCACGAGCACCCGGAACCGTTCCGCCAGCGCGGGGTCCAGCCGGGCCGCGTCGAGGATCTCGAACGGGAGGCGCGCCTCGATGAGCGCCTGGCACCACCCGAGCAAATGATCCCCCGCGCGCGGCGAAGTCACCAGCGCGACCCGCGCGAGCGACTCGGCCTCCACGAGGTAGGGGGCCATCGCCCGGTGCCGGACGAAGATGTCCTCCACGACCGCGAGCCACCGGCGGTCGTACAGCACGCCCGAGAACTTGCAGACCCACGGACGCATCCCGTGGGCGATCATGCCGGCCGCCCAGAGCCGGATCTCGGCCGGGGTGTTGACGGAGTCCTTCCAGCGATACGCTTCCTCGAGTCCCACGCTGAACAAGCCCGCGGCGGGCGTGCCGTCGTGCATCGCGCTGTATTCGCGGGCGTGCCGGCCGGCCATCCACGCCGGCGTGGCTCCCGCGCGCGCCTGGCGGTCCCCGACCAGGAGCGGCGCGCGGCGGACGATCTCGGCCAGGGGGATCTCGCCCGGACCGGTGTTCGGCACCACGGCGCATCCTGGTCGCGCCTCGGTCACGACGTCGCGCCACCGGTCCCAGAGCGCCAGCAGCCGGCGCTCCCGCCATGCGGCCCAAGCGCGCCGTTCCGGGCCGGGGCGCTCGAGCCCGTGCGGGAGGTCGCGGCCGGTCTCGGCGCGGAACCCCGCGCGGCAGTAGGGACACCAGCACGGTCCGGAGCCCGCCCACCGGTTGATGAAGATCCCGTCCACCGGGTACCGCGCCGCGATCTCGGCGTGCACCGCCGACATGAACTCGAACCCGTACGGCCCGAGGGGACACGCGACCCAGAGCTCGGGCGAGGCCCAGTGCGGCCGCGGGGTGCCCGCCTCGTCGCACGCGGCCCAGTCCGGGAAGGCCTCGTGGACGTCCGCGTGGAAGGCGTGGGGATCGGTCCGGGCGAGGATCGCCATCCCCGCCTCCCGGCAGCCGCGCACGAGGTCGCCGAACGGATCGCCGTCGCCGAGCCACGCGCTGCGGTGGTGGAGCGGCACCGTCGTCGGGTAGTACGCCACGACCCCGCCCGCCGAGAGGCAGGCGCCCTCGGCATGGATGCGTTTGAAGTAGCCGATCCAGAACGCCGGGTCGAACCGGCCCGGATCGTTCTCCACCAGCGTCAGTTGCCCCCACCGCAGCGCGCGCGCGAGGGGGTGCGCGGTCATCCGTTCAGGCGCGTGCGAGCCGGTTACGCCGGATCAGCGCCAGCCGCTGCCGGACGGCTCCGGCGCTGGTGAGCGGGTCGGGCGGGGTGTGCAGGCAGTAGTCCACCAGCCGGTCCAGCGTCGTCGTGGCGACGTGGCACCGGGTGTCGGAGGACGCGTAGTAGATGAAGAGCCGGCCGTCGGGCCGGTGCACGGCGCCGTTGCAGAAGGCCACGTTGGAGACGTCGCCGACGCGCTCGTCGCCCATGGGCGCGATCAGGTAGCCGCCGGGCGCGTGCGTCACCTGCCAGGGGCGCGCGAGGTCCGCGAGAAAGGCGTAGACCACGTACCGCAGGCCCGCCGCGGTGTTCCGGACGCCGTGGGCGATGTGCAGCCAGCCGCGCCGCGTCCGGATCGGCGGCGGTCCCTCGCCGTTCTTGGCTTCCTTGATCGTGTGATACTCCCGCGCGTCCACGATCCGTTCTTCGCCGATGACCGCCCGGTCCATCCGGTCGCACAGCGCGAACCCGATGCCGCCGCCCCTGCCCGCCTGGATGAAGGAATCCTGCGGCCGCGTATAGAGCGCGTACTTTCCGTCCACGAACTCGGGATGGAGGACCACGTTGCGCTGCTGCGCGGACCGCGAGCGCAGATCGGGGAGCCGCTCCCAGCGTGCGAGGTCCTTCGTGCGGGCGATGCCGCACTGGGCGATCGCCGAGGACAGGTCGCCCGGCGGCGCCTTGGGGTCGCGGCGTTCGGTGCAGAAGAGCCCGTAGATCCAGCCGTCCGCGTGAGCGGTCAGCCGCATGTCGTAGACGTTCGTGTCGGGAACGGAGGTCTCGGGCAGCGACACCGGCTCCGGCCGGAACCGGAAGCCGTCCACCCCGGTGCGGCTCTCCGCGACGGCGAAGAAGGACTTCCGGTCCGCGCCCTCGACCCGGGCGACCAGCAGGTACCGGCCGTCGCGGAAGATCGCGCCGGGGTTGAACGCCGCGTTCACGCCGAGGCGCTCCAGGCCGAACGGGTTCGACCGGCGGTCCAGGTCGTACCGCCACTCCACCGGCGCATGGCCCGCCGTGAGCACGGGATCGCGCCAGCGTTCGAAGATGCCGTTCCCGCCCTCCGCCGGGCGGTTACGCCGGGCGGTCAGCCGCGCCAGCTCGCGGCGGGCGCGCAGGAGGTTCGGGTGCGGGCGCTGCTTGGGCATGTCCGGTACGGTCCGCCCATTGTAATACGCTGAGGTCCTGACGCAGAATACGACGATGGGCGTCATCTCCGTCCTACTGCTCCGCCCGGCTCGTTGAGGGGAGTGCGCTTGATCCTCTCGTGCGCGCCGTGACCCGACAGCGCGCCGTCTACTGGGCGCTGCTACTGGTGTGCGCCACGGCGGCGGGGATCACCGTGCTGAGCCCGCTGCCGGCGAGCCTGGCCCAAGTTCCGCCGACCAACATTCCCAAGCCTTTGCTTGTCGCCGCCAACTTCGGCTTGATCCTCGTGCTCTACGGCCTGCTCGGTCTCCTCGGCCTGCACCTGGCCGCGAGGAACTCCTGGCCCGGGGTATTCAAGGAAGGAGCGGGGTGGAGGGAGCTTGTCCTGCGACCGCTGTGGTTGGGTGCGGCGTCCGGCGCGTTCATCATCGTCGGAAGCCGTTGGTTCGGTTTGTTCCATCATCTGGGACCCTTGCCGCACCCGCCGTTCCCGTTTTCGCTCTCGGCATCCTTCGCCGCCGGCATCGGAGAAGAACTGCTGATGCGGTTGGTGCTGATGTCCTGCTGGGCGTGGCTGCTGCGCCGCCTGTTCGGACGGTTTCAAGCCAAGCGTTTCACCGATGGCATGGCGGTCATCATCGCTGCGGCGATCTTCGGCCTGGCCCACTTGGCCGGTCCGGTGTACCTCGCGGGGTTCAAGTCGCTCGGCGACATCCCGGGGATCTTCATCGTGGAGATGCTGGTGCTCAACGGGGTCCTGGGCATCCTGGCCGGCCGGGAGATGATCGCGAACGGCTTCGTGGCGGCCGTGGGAATCCATTTCTGGGCCGACATCGTCTGGCACGTGCTCTACGGATCGCTGGGGAGCGGAGATCGGAAGAGCGTCGTGTAGGGAAAAAGTGTAGATAAAGGTGGTCGCCGTATC
>CAYHEI010000180.1:0-3953 GCA_964355385.1 uncultured bacterium
ACCGACTGGATCGCCATCCTCGGTGAGACTCAGAGCACGGGCCTGGCCAACGGCGTGACGTACAAGTGGCTGGTGCGGGCCGTGGACGTCGGAGGCAACGTCGGCCCGTTCAGCCTGACGGCGACCGGCACGCCGCTCGACGCCAACGTCAATCCGCCGACCTGCATGGCCTCCACACAACTCAACGGCACCAACCGGGTGCGCCTCGACTGGTGCTACCACGTTCCCGGCACTCATCCGGCAACCGGGTACGCGATCTACCGCACGACGTTCCCCGGGACGTCGTTGGCGGGTGGCGCCGTGGGAGTCGTTCCGGCGACGGCCTCGACGTTCATCGACGTCGTTCCGGTCGGCGGCACCTACTGGTGGCACTCGCGGGCGCTGGGGTCGCTTTCCGATCCGAGCCCGCTCTCCTCCTCGCAGGCGGTGGACACGCCGCCGGGCGTCCCGCCGGTCGCCGGGGCGACCGGGAAACCGGGCGGCATCCAGTTGCAGTGGGCCGCGTCCACGGTCGGCGCCTACGCGTTGTCGGGGTACTTCGTGTACCGGGGCACGTTCGCGGGCGGGGAGTCCCCGGTGTTCATCGCCCAGGTCGTGGGCGCGTTCGCCACCGCGTATTTCGACGCCACGGCCATGCCCGGGCAGCCGTACTTCTACACGGTCAACGCCTACGACGCGAAGCTGCCCGGGGCGAATGAGTCCGGAGCCTCGGCGGAAATGAGCGCGTGCGCCCTGCCGGTCCTGACGGCCACGATGGGGCTGACGCCGGCGACTCCGAGCCATGGGAGCGATCTTCGATATCAGATCGTCGTGACGAACGCGGGAAGTTCGACGATCACGAGCCTCACGGTGACCGACACCGTGCCGTTCTTTGTCCCGCGCTGGACGATCTCGGTCGAAGCGCCGCCGGTGTTCGCTTCCGCGACGCTGTTCAGCGTCCCCGGAACGGGCACCCGCTTCGAGTGGAGCGCCGGAGGGCTCACGATGGGGCCGGGCGTGTCGTACACCTTCACGATCTGGGGCACGGTCGCCGCGGTCTGTCCGGGGACCACCGTGAACAACACCGCCGCGGTGGTGACGGGTGGCGGCTGCTCGGCCTACGGGGTGGTCACCAACCTCGCCTCGTTCGGGCTGGCGCCGGTCCCGGCGCCGGCGTTCACGGTCGTGAAGACGCAGACGCCGGGCGCGCCCGGGCCGGGCGCGCCCGTGACGTACCGGATCGACGTGACGAACACGGGCGCGATCACGCTCGACGCCGTGACGGTGCTGGACACGATGGCTCCGGTCATCATGAGCGTCACCACGATGACCCCGTCCACCTACCTTTCGGCCTCACCCTGGCAGGCCGGGGGCGGAACCGTGTTCGTTTGGAGCGGCGGGCCGCTCACGTGGATGACGAAGGCGGCGATGCCGAGCGCCAGGACGAACGTGGCGGTCGCGGCGGTGGGTGGGAAGATGTACGCCGTCGGCGGTTTCGCGGGCGCCGAGTCCGCTGCGAACCAGGAATACGATCCCGCCGGGAACTCCTGGACGACGAAGGCGCCGTTGCCGACGGCCCGCCATGCGCTGGCGGCGGCCGCGCTGAACGGCCGGTTGTACGCCGTCGGGGGATTCATCGCGACGGCGGTGACGACGGTGGATGCGTACGACCCGTCCGCCGACGCGTGGACGAGCGTCGCGCCGCTCGGGGCGGCCCGCGGATTCTTCGCGGTCGGGACGACGCGCGGCAGGATCTACGCGGTCGGGGGGTTCAGCGGGGCGGTGTCGTTGGCGAGCGTCGAGGAGTACGATCCCGCCACGAATCGCTGGGCCTTCAGGGCTTCTTTGGCCGCGGCCCGCCGCGATCTGGCCATCGGATTGCTCAACGGGAAGTTGTACGCCGTGGGCGGCCTCGCCGGGGGAGCGGTCGGGACGGTCGAAGAGTACGATCCCGAGGTCAATGCCTGGACAACCCGTGCGAGCATGCCCACGCCGCGCTACGCCCTGGCGGTCGTCGCGTCGCGCGGCCGTCTGTTCGCCGTCGGGGGACACAGCGGCGCGGTCAACGTGACCTCCGTGGAGAGCTTCGATCCCGTGACCAATACCTGGGCAGGATGCGCTGGCATGCCGACAGCCCGCCAAAACCACGGCGCCGCGGTCGTGAACGAGTCGTTCTTTGTCATCGGCGGCGACGGCGCGGGTAACCTGGCGACGAATGAGCAGGCTGTCGCCGGCCTCGCCCCGGCGGCGTCGCTCAGCTTCACGATCACCGGCGTGAACGTCGCATGCGCGGTGACGCCCGTCAGCAACACCGCCTACGTCGTCGCCCAGACGGCGTGCACGACGAGCGGACAGGCGTCGAACTTGACGAGCTTCACGGCGAGTCCGGCCACGCTCGCGTTCACGGCCTCGGCGACGCTCGCGCCGGCGAATCCGGGCCCCGGCAGCGAGGTCCGGTACCAGCTCATCGTGACGAACACCGGGACAGCGCCGATCACCGGCGTGATCGTCACGGACACGGTTCCCTCCTACATTCCGGCGTGGACGATTGCCACCGAGCAGCCCGCGGGGTTCACCTCCGCGACGCGGTACGACGCAGGATCGGGCACCATGTTCGTGTGGTCGGCGGGCGGGGTCAACCTCATGCCGAGCATGAGTTTCACGTTCACGATCAATGGGACGGTGGCGACGGTGTGCCCGGGGACGACCGTGAACAACCAGGCGGTCGCGACGGTGGGGCGCGCTTGCGCCGCGCCGGGGAGCGTCGTGACGAACCAGGTGTCGTTCGGGCTCGCGCCGATTCCGGCGATCAGCTTCACCACGGTGAAGACGCAAACGCCCGCGTCGCCGTTGCTCGGCGCGCCGGTGACCTATCGGATCGATGTGACCAACACCGGCGCGGGTACGCTGGACGCCCTGACGGTCGTTGACACGATCTCGCCGATGGTCACGGGCGCGACCACGATGACGCCGTCGGTGTACCCGTCCGCGTCGATGGCGCAGTCGGCCGGCGGCACGGTCTTCACCTGGAGTGGAGGCCCCCTCGCCTGGACGGCCAAGACCGCGATGCCGACCGCGCGGCGCAACCTCGCGGCCGCCGCGGTGGGCGGGAAGCTCTACGCCGTCGGGGGGTTCAACGTGACCGTGCTCGGGACCGTGCACGAGTACGACCCGGGGACGAACGCCTGGACGGTCAAGGCGGCCATGCCGACGCCGCGCGAGAATCTCGCCGTGGCGGCCGTGAACGGGCGACTCTACGCGGTCGGCGGCAGCAACGGGATCAGCCTGGCCACCGTGGAGGCCTACGATCCCGCGGGCAATGCCTGGACCTCAAAGACGGCCATGCCCACCGCTCGCTACGGCCTGGGGGCCGGTGTCGTCGCCGGGAAGCTCTACGCGGTGGGCGGATCTGACATCGGAGTCCTGGCCGTCACGGAGGAGTACGATCCGGCGAAGAATGCGTGGTCCGGCAAGGCGCCGATGCCGACCGCGCGCAACTATCTCGGCGTCGAGGTGGTCGACGGAGTGTTGTACGCCATCGGCGGTACCGCCGCCGGCGCCGTCGCCACGGTGGAAGCGTATGACCCGGCGACGAACACCTGGACGGCGCGCGCAAGCCTGGCCGCGGCGCGCTACTGGGTCGGAACGGGAGTCGTGGACGGGAAGATCTACGCGACCGGCGGGTACCTGGGCCCCGTGGCGACCGTCGAGGTCTACACGCCCGCGAAGAACGCCTGGCAGCCCGCGGCGGGAATGTTGACGACCCGCGGCGCGCATGCCGCCGACGGGCTGAACGGAAAGCTCTACGTGGTCGGCGGGACCAACGGCCCCTACCTCGCGACGCTACACGAGGCCGTTCCCGGGCTGGCGCCGGGTGGAACGCTCTCCTTCACGATCACCGGGATCGTGAGTCCGACGGCCGTGGGAACGGTCAGCAACACCGGCTGGGTCGGCGCCGTGACCGCATGCGGCGC
>CAYHEI010000180.1:3963-6370 GCA_964355385.1 uncultured bacterium
CCGCGGCGGTTGGAAAGGGACACAAACCGCGGGGGGGGGGGGGCTGTCCCGCCGGGGGCCGCCGCGACGGTGCATACCAACGCCGTGGGCTTCGATGCCGCGGCCGCGACCCCGCCCGGCGCGCCGTTGTCCTTGACCGCGCTGGGCTGGAACAGCCAAGTCCGCCTGAACTGGACGCCCGCAGCTCCGGGTTCGTGGTCCCTCTCGGCATACCTCGTGTACCGGGCCACGTGTCCGGCCTGTCCGGCCGTCCTCGCGGGCAGCGTGCCGTTCACGGTCACCGAGTTCGTCGACGGAGGGTTGACGAACGGCAGCTCCTACACGTACGCGGTGCAGGCGGTGGACGTCCTCGCGCTCGCCGGGCCGCTCTCGACCACCGGGACCGGGACCCCGCTCGACGCCAATATCAACCCGCCGTCGTGCATGAGCGCGACGCGTTTCGACACGAGCAACCATGTCCGGCTCGCGTGGTGCTTCCACGTTCCCGGGACGCATCCGGCGACCGGCTACGCTGTGTACCGCAATACGTACCCGGGCACGGGCATCGCGGCGGGGGCGCTGGCCGTCGTCGGACCGAGCGCGAGCACGTATACCGACCTCGTGCCGGTCGGCGGGACGTTCTGGTGGCACGCCCGCGCGCTGGGCTCGCTCTCCGATCCGAGCCCCCTCTCGTCGTCGCAGGCGATCGACACGCCGCCGACCGTCCCGACGGCGCTGACGGCGCTGGGACTGGCCGGGTCGATCCAGCTCCAGTGGAACCCCGCAACCGCGGGCGCCTACGCCGTGGCGGGCTACTACGTGTACCGCGGGACGGCGCCGGGTGCCGAGTCTCCGGTCTTCCTCGCGCAGCTCACCGGTCTCTACAGCACCGGGTACGCGGACACGGCGTTCATTCCGGGCCTCGTGTACTACTACACCGTCAACGCGTATGACGTGAAGCTGCCCGGCGCCAACGAGTCGGGCGCGTCCAACGAGGCCTTCGCCGCGGGGTCCCTCTCCGCCACTTGCGGGGTCGCGAGCCTCGCGGTCGTCAAGACCCAGACGCCGGCGAGTCCTCCCGCCGGGGCGTCCGTCACGTACCGGATCGTCGTGACCAACTCCGGCACCGCGACGCTCGACGGTCTGACCCTCGTGGACACGATTTCCCCGGTCATCAGGAATCAGGCGGCCGACCAGCCCGCCGGCATGATGCCGCCGCTCGCCGCCGGGATTCCGGGCGGGGGGAGTCGTTACATCTGGAGCAGCGTGGCCGCCGGGAGTACCATCTGGTCCATCACCGGCGCGCCGGTCGCGCTCTGGCATCTGGTGCCCGACGCCAGCCGGCCGGGGGGGGCGCCGGTCAGTCCGTCCGGCGTCGCCTGGTGGTACGGCCTGGCTGCCACGGGCACGTTCGATTACGGCCCCGGCATCGCGAACAGCGGCGAAATCACCAGTCCCGTCCTCAACATCGTCGCGGGTCAGAGTCTCGAGTACTCGTACTGGTCGCAGACCGAGAACGCCTGCATGAGCTGGGACCGGCGCTTCGTGGAGATCTCGACCAACGGCGGTGGGTCCTGGTCGAGTCTCGCCGAGGAGTGCGTCGAGAACGCCTGGACGTTCCGGTCGCTCAGCCTCGCCGCCTACGTGGGGCAGTCCGTGCTCATCCGCTTCCGCTTCGCCACGGGTGACGGCGCCGGAAACAACTGGGGAGGCTGGTACCTGGACGACATCAAGGTCGCTCCGCAGCCGGACGACTCCCTGGCCCCGGGCGAGGCGTGGACGTTCACGGTGACGGGCGACGTCGGTCCCGTCTGCGCGCCCACGACGGTGTCCAACACGGCGTGGGCGAGCGCTTCCAGTGCGTGCGCCGCGGCGTCCACCTTCAGCAACGGGACGTCGTTCACGACCGTGCCCGGGACGCTGGCGTTCGCGTTGAGCAAGACGCTGGCGCCCGCGGCTCCCACGATCGGTGGAAGCGTGACGTACGCGATCGTGGTGACGAACACGGGCACCGATCCGCTGACGAGCCTGACGGTGACGGACACCGTGCCCAGCACCGTGCCGGACGCCTCGATCGCCACCGTGCAGCCCGGGGCGTTCGGGCCCCCCGCGCGGGCCGACGTTCCAGGCTCCGGAACCCGGTACACATGGAGCGCGGGCGGACTCAATCTCCCGCCGGGCGCGAGCCTGACCTTCACGCTCACCGGGATCGCGGCGGATGTGTGTGGCGTGACCACGGTGACGAACCGCGCCACGGCGGCCGCCGATAACGGGTGCTTGACGGGGGCGCTCGCGTCCAACGCGGTGTCGTTCACGCTGACGCCCGCGGCCGTGGGCTTCACCGTCGTGAAGACCCACATGCCGGCATCGCCCCGGCCCGGGGCGGACGTGACGTACCGGATCGACGTCTCGAATACCGGCGCCGCGA
>CAYHEI010000181.1:0-6364 GCA_964355385.1 uncultured bacterium
TACCGCTATTGGTGGGGGCGCCGAACGGACGGCGGGTAATCGAAAGATTCCCGGCCGTTTCGTTTGCGGGACGCTCAGCGGTGCCGGTCGGCGAAGTCGAGGTAGGCGGCCCACTCGACGGGGGACATCGCGTGGGCGCCGGGCCGGATGAAGTATCCCAGATCGCCGTCGAGCAGCTTGCCCGACGGCGGCATCCGGTCCGCCCGCAGTCCTTCCTTCCCCAGCAGCCGCCACACCGGCGCGGCCGCGCGCAGCATCTCGAACTGCCCGGCGGGGTTCGCCCACTCGTCCTCGACGGCGTTGCACAGCAGGACCGGTCGGGGCGCGATGAGCGCGAGCAGTTCGTGCTGGTCGAAGGGCAGCCGCTCGGGCGTGTCGTTGTACGCCCGAAACGCGGTGCAGAACCAGTGCGGGAAGTTCTTGTTGATCAGCGCGACGGTCTCGCCGACGGTCGTGCGGCTCGGAGCCGCCCCGCCGCACCCCGACTGGCTCGGGATCGCCAGCGCGGCTCGCTCGTCGAAAGCCGCGGCGAGCAACGCGGCCTTGCCCATGCGGGAGTGGCCGACCACCGCGATCCGGCGCGCGTCCACGTCCGGATCATGTTCGAGATAGTCCAGGGCGCGGGAGAGTCCCCACGCCCAGGCCGCGAGCGTGCCCCACTCGGTGGGTCCGCGTTCCGCCCCGCTTCCGGCCGGCCGGTGCCAAGGATGGACGCCGTCGGTGAAGTCGTCCCGGTCCGGGTCCACGTCCGCGGCGTGGAAGCTCGCCACCGCGTACCCGCGCGCGAGCGTCCGCTCCACGGACCACGTATTCTTTCGCACCCCCTCCGGCGCCAGTACTTCGACCTCATTCCCTCCGAAATTGATACCAAGGAACAATGGTGAGCGCCGCCCGCGCGGTGTGAGGACCATGAGGTTCAGCGTCGGCGCGCCGGGAGGGCCCAGCGGGACGCGCACGTCCTTACGCATCGCCCGGCCGCCGAGGAACGATTCGGAGCGGACGACGTTTGGGGCGCCGGTGACGGGCGCGGGAGGGAAGAAGCCGTACATGTGCCGCTGGAAGAGTTCCAGCAGTTCCGGCCGCCGCCGCTCCCGCCACTCCGCCGCCGTCGCGATGGGGGACCCGTCGCGCATCCGCAACGGGTCCGGAAACTCCCCGCTCACGCCAAGCGGGCGACGAGGGAAGGGCGAGCGACCTGCATGTGGGATGGCTTGCGGCCGCGCAGGACGGCGAGCACGTCGTCCACGGTCCACTTGCCGATGAGCTTCATCGCCTCGTCCATCGCGCCCGCCTTGTGGGCGGAGAGCACCGCCCAGGGCGCCCGTCGGATCGGGTGGGATTTCGGGAGCGGCTCGCGTGGGAAGACGTCGATCCCCGCCCGGAATCGGCGGCGGCGCACGAGGTCGGTGAGCGCGCCGAAGTCCACCAGGTGGGAGCGGCTGATCAGGATCAGGACGGCGTTGCGATGGATGAGGGAGAGCCGGCGCCGGTTGAGCAGGCCCCGGTTTGCGGGCGTGGGAATGGCGAGGACGTAGATCACGCGAGCGGTGCGCAGCAGGCGGTCGAGGCCGCAGGGCACGGCGTCCTCCCGTCGCAAGTCGGCGGGCGCCCGCCAGGGGTCATACGCGAGGACGTGCACGCCGAAGGGCTCGAGCAGGGGCCTGAGATTCCGGGCGAGCCCGCCGTAGCCGATGAACCCGACAGTCTTGCCGTGCAGCGTCCAGCTTTCGCCGGTCTCCGCGAACTGCCAGCGTTCCCGGCCGGTCCGAAACCGCCGGTCGGTGTCCACCACGGTCCGGGTACAGGCGAGCGTGAGCGCGAGCGCCATCTCCGCCACCGCGGGGCCGAAGCCTGGGGCGCACGAGGCGACCGTGACGCCTCGCCGGAAGGCCGCCGCGTAGTCGAACGCCCGCGGGCTGGGCAGCCCGCCGCCGACCTCGAACACCGCCTTCAGGCGGGGGAACGCCGCGATGGAGCCGTAGCGCCAATAGCCGCAGATGATCGCGTCGGCGTCCCGGTGCCGCTCCAGCTCGGCCGCGGGGAGGTCCGCGTTGCGCCCCCAGACGACCCGCGCGGCTCGCTTGAGACGGCGCAAGTCCACCGGCGCGAAGAGCTGGCCCAGGGGCCGGAACGCGGGGTCGAGGAGGATCTTGGGCCGAGTCAGAATTCGACGCCGTGTTCGGCGGCCAGCTTCCGCAGCGCGGAAGGGCCCGGCGGAAGGGGCAAGTCCACCCGCGCCCGCCGCCACGCCGACTCGTACGCGGCGAAGATCACCTCGGTGGGCCGCAGGGCGTTGCGGCTCCCGAGGACGGGCTCCCGCCCCTGCTCGACCGCCGCGACGAAATCGGCGATGCCGCGGCCGATCGCCGCGTCGTCGTGGATGCCCTCGCCGCCCGTGTCGGGGAACTCCCACGCGCCGCCGTCGCGCCGCAGGCGGATCCAGTGCGGACCCTGCTCCATGATCTCGATGACGCCCGCGTCGCCCGCCGCGCGAATGAGGCACCCGAGGTCCGCGTACTGCTTGCCCGCGCGGTGGCAGGCGCGCACGCCGTTCTTGAATCGGAAATCGATGACCCCGTGGCCTTCCTGCAGCGCGCCGAAGACCTTCTTGCCCCCGCGCGCGTCCGCCTGCGCGAGCACCCACTCCGCGTCCGAATCGCCGTTGAGGTTGAAGAGCATGTCGAGAACGTGCGTCCCCGAGTCCTGGAAGTTGTGCCACGCGCTGTCGAGCCGCGCGAGCTTCCCGATCGCCCCCGACTCGATCAGCCGTTTCGCCTCGCCAAAGGGCTTGTTGAACCGCCGCTGGTGGTTGATCATCAACCCCACCCCCGCCGCGGCGCAGGCCGCGTGCATCGCCAGCGCACCGTCCCAGTCCATGTCCATGGGCTTCTCGCAGACGATGCCCTTCGGCTTGAACGGGACGAGCGCCTTGACGGTGGACGCGTGGAGATGCGGCCAGAGCGAGACGCAGACGTAGTCGGGGCGCTCCTTCTCCAGCATCGCCTTGAAGTCGGTGTACGTCCGAGCCTTCGGGTCGTGGTCGGCGGCGTACGCCCGCGCGCGCTCCTCGACGAGGTCGCATACGCCGACCAGCTCGGCCCGGCCGGTCGACTTGAAGCCGATCCAGTGCCGGTGGGACATCCCGAAGCCCGTCGCGCCCTCGGTGCGCCAGGGCCGCCCGGCTCCGATCACCGCCACCCGGATGGTTGAGGCCATGCCGGATTCTATCACCCGGGCGGCCCGGAGCACGATGAGGGCCCCGGGCGCCGGGGTACGATAGGGAATGATCCTCCGCTCGCGCGCCTGCGGCGTCCTGCTGCATCCGACCTCCCTGCCGTCCCCGTACGGCGTGGGCGACTTGGGACCCGCGGCCCGCGGCTTCGCCGATGCGCTCGCCGGCGCCCGGCAGTCGTGGTGGCAGATGCTGCCTATCGGGCCGGTCGGGCTCGGCGACTCGCCATACTCGGCGCTCTCCTCCTTCGCCGGGAACCCCCTCCTCGTGAGTCTGGACGACCTGGCCGCGGACGGTCTGCTCGCGGAGATCCCGCGACGGAACTGGCCGGTTGGCCGCGCCGCGTACCCGGAGGCCGTCCCCTTCCACGAGGAACAGCTCCGGCGCGCGTGCGCATCCTTCGCGGACACGCCCGGGTTCGAGGCGTTCGCCGCCCGGAACGCCGCGTGGCTGCCCGACTGGACGCTCTTCCGCGCGCTGCGCGACGCGCACGGGGGAGCGCCGTGGACGACGTGGGAGGAGGGCGTGCGGGAGCGCGCTCCGGCGGCGCTGGCGCGGGCGTTCCGGACGCTCGCCGCGGAGGTCCGTGTCCATGCGTTCGTCCAGTACGCGTTCGACCGGCAATGGGCCGCGTTGCGCGCGCGGTGCCGAGCGGGCGGCGTCGGCCTGCTCGGGGACGTGCCCTTCTACGTGCCGCTCGACAGCGCGGACGTCTGGGCGCACCAGGACGAGTTCGACCTGGGGCGGCGGGGACGCCCGTTGCACGTCGCGGGGGTGCCGCCGGACGAGTATTCCAAGGACGGCCAGCTCTGGGGGTTCCCGCTGTACCGGTGGGACGTCATGCGCGCGCGCGGCTGGAGCTGGTGGCTCGCGCGCCTGCGCGGCGCGCTCGCGCGGTTCGACGCGGTGCGCATCGACCATTTCATCGGGTTTCACCGCGCCTGGGCGGTGCCCGCGCGGCTGCGCCATGCACTGCGGGGCCGCTGGATCGCGGGGCCGGGCGGGGAGATCCTGGACCGGCTGCGGGCGGACACGGCGTCCCTGGAGCTCGTGGCGGAGGATCTCGGGGTGATGACCCCGGAGGTGGCGGCGTTGCGCGACCGGCTGGACCTGCCCGGCATCCGCGTCCTGCAGTTCGGCTTCGATTGGGACGAGGCGCAGGTCCACCTGCCCCACAACTTCCCCCAACGCTCGCTCGCGATGACGGGAACCCACGACAACGACACGACCGCGGGCTGGTACGCCGCGATCGCCGAGCCGGGAACGCGGGACTGGGTGCACCGCTACCTCAAGACGGACGGCCGCGACATCCACTGGACGATGATCCGCGCGGTGCTCGAGTCGCGCGCGGATACCGCGGTCATCCCCGCCCAGGACCTGCTGGGTCTCGGCGGGGAAGCCCGCATGAACCGCCCCGGGGTCGCGCTCGGCAACTGGATCTGGCGGCTCGCGCCCGGCCAGCTGGGGTCCGATGCGCTCGGACACCTCGGCAACCTGGCCGCCGCGACGGGGAGGATCCGCCCCATAGTCGCTTGACATCTCATAACGACTATGATACGTTGTGATCATGAAGGCCGTATCCAGGTCACCACGCATCACTGGGGTGTCGCGGGCAGGCCGCCGCACGCCCCCCGGAGGACTCCGATGAAGAAGACGCGCGTTTCCCAGTCCGCCCAAGCCCCCGTGGCAGCCGCCAGCCTGCTCAGCATGGAGGAGGCCATCGCCGCCCTCAAGACCACGCGGCCCACCTTCTACCGCTGGCTCAAGACGGGCAAGCTCAAGGGTATGAAGGTCGGCCGGCAGTGGCGCTTCTACGCCGAGGACGTCCAGCGCTTCCTGCGCGGGGAGAGCCTGCGCTACGACCTGCCCGCCGACATCGCCCCCTTGGTCGCCTCCCTGGCCAAGCTGGCCGGTGAGAAGGCGGCATCGGCGGCGTCGCTGTCGGACGCCGAGCGGCTCGCCCTGGCGGTCCGGCTGATCCTGGCCGCGGCGGTGACGCAGAAGGCCAGCGACATCCATCTCGACGCCGTGCACGAGACCGGCCGCCTCCGGTACCGGATCGCGGGAACCCTGCACGTCCTGTCCGAGTTCGACGCCCGGTTGGTGGCGTCGCTCGTCGCCGGGTTCAAGACCCTCACCGGGGTGTGCCGCACGGACATCAAGGACGTCCCCCAGGACGCCCGCATCCCGTACGAGCTGGCGGGGCAGTTCTTCGCCGTCCGGATGTCGTTCCTGCCCGCGCTGGGCGGAGAGACCGTCACGATCCGCCTCCAGCCCCGAGACCTCGCGATCGGCGGTTTGGACTGGCTCGACCTCGGCGGGACATGCCGCCAGCGGCTCGAGCGCGGTCTCGCGGCGCGGGCCGGGATGGTCGTCGTCACCGGCCCGACGGGATCCGGCAAGACGATCACCTTGTACTCCGCGCTCAAACACGTGTCCACGCCTGCGAAGAAGGTCGTCGTGATCGAGAGCCCGATCGAGACGACGCTGCCGGGCGTCGTGCAAGTCGGGGTGACCTCGACGATGACGTTCCCAGCCGCCTTGAAGTGCGCCTTGCGGTCGGATGCCAACGTCATCGTCCTCGGCGAGCTGCAGGACCAGGAGACGGTGTCGCTCGGGCTGAAGGCCGCGCTGACGGGCCACCTCGTCCTCGCGGGGATGCACGCGGCGGACGCCGCCCGGGCCCTGTGCCGCATGATCGAGATGGGCGCGACGCGGTACGAGGTCGCCGAGGGCGTCCGGCTGGTCACGAGCCAGCGGCTCGTGCGCCGGCTGTGTCCGGAGTGCAGCGTCAAGTCCGCTCCGCCGGCCGAGCTACTCGCGTGGGCGGAGCAGGCGGCAGTCCGTGGCGGGCTGGACTGGAAGGTGCAGCCCCGGCAGTTCAAGCGGGAAGTCGGCTGCCCGAAGTGTTCGGTGACGGGGTTCAAGGGACGCCGGCCCGCGTGCGAGGCGCTGGAGATGACGCCGGGGATCGCGAAACTGATCCTCGACGGCGCGGGGGAAGACGGCATTCGCGCGCTCGCGGTCACGCAGGGGATGGTGACCATGGCCGCCGACGCGGTGCGCCGGGCCTGCGCGGGGGAAACGAGCCTCGCCGAGGCCATGCGGGAGATCGAGGGCGCGTAGCGCCCC
>CAYHEI010000182.1:0-6358 GCA_964355385.1 uncultured bacterium
TGCTCCGACAACTACGAGATCGTCCCGGACATCTTCAAGGAGTTCCTCCGCTGGGCGGACGACGCGCGGGGCGGGGCGATCGTGCGCGGCGGCGCCCGGGTCCGCGCGGCGGGGGCGGGGGAGACCGTCGAGGCCGTCCTCGACCGGACGCCTTTCTACGCCGAGTCCGGCGGACAGGTCGCGGATCACGGCCGCCTGACTTTCCGGGGCGGTAGCGCCGCGGTCCGGGACGTGCAGAAGCCGCTGAGCGGGATGTTCCTGCATACCGTTCGCGTCACGGAAGGTGAGTTGATGGAAGGCGGTTTGGTTCAGGCGGAGGTGGACGCCGATCGCCGCTGGGCGTCCGCGCGGCATCACACCGGGACGCACCTGCTGCACGCCGCCCTGCACCGGTTCGTCGGCAAGCAGGCCACGCAGGCCGGCTCGCTGGTCGCGCCGGACCGGTTGCGCTTCGATTTCATGAGCGGCAAGGCGGTGGACCCGGACGCGCTCCGGAGTATCCAGGAGCTGGTCAATGCGAAGGTGCTCGAGAATCTCGCGGTCACGGCCGCGGAAACGACGCTGGACGAGGCGAAGCGGCGCGGGGCCATGGCGCTCTTCGGCGAGAAATACGGCGACCGCGTCCGCCTGGTGGAGATCGGCGACTTCTCGCGCGAGCTGTGCGGGGGCACCCACGTCGCGGCGACCGGCGCGATCGGGCCGGTGCTCATCACGGAGGAAGGGGCGGTGGCGGCGGGCGTCCGCCGCATCGAGGCGCTGGCCGGGGGGCCCGCGCTCGCGGCGCTGGCCGCCCGCGGGGACCAGCTCGAACGGACGGCGGCGTTGCTCAAGTGCCCGCCGCGGGAGCTGGCGGCGCGCGGGGCGAAGCTGCTCGAGGAGCAGCGGGAGCTGGAGCGCTCCGTGAAGGACCTCAAGACGAAGCTCGGCGCGCAGGGGCTCGCCGGGCAGGCCGCGGCGGCCGAGACGATCGGAGGCGTGGCGGTGCGGATCGCCGAGGCGGAGGCGGAGGACCCCGCCGTGCTACGCGAGCTGGCGGACCGGGCGCTCGACCAGCTGCGCGAGGGCGTGGTCGTCATGGGCAGCCGCGGGGCGGATCGCTGCCACCTCGTGGTGCGGGTGAGCGCCGCGCTCTCTTCCCGCGTGAAGGCCTCGGACGTGGTGAAAGCGGCCGCGGCCGTCGTGGGCGGGTCGGGCGGCGGCAAAGCGGAGATGGCGCAGGCGGGTGGCAAGGACTCCGCCCGTCTTCCCGACGCGCTGGCGCGCGCGCGGGAGTTCCTGACGGGTGCGCTCTCGACCGGCTGACCCGGCTGAGGGGACGCGGCCGTCCGGCGTGCCCCTCCTGGACGGGTTCGCCCTGTACCTCGTCTCGGATCGCGGCGCCGCCGCGAACACCCGCCTGGCGTACCTGCGCGACGTCCGTACCTACGCGGCGCGGCTGGCTGCTTGGGGCCTCGCGGTTCCGACCGCGTCCGCCGCCGACGTGCAACGCTATCTCGGCTGGATGCAGGAGGAGCAGTACCGCCGTTCCAGCGTCCAGCGCGCCTTCGCCTCCCTCAAGGTGTACTACCGGTATCTGGTCGCGGAAAAGGCGGCCCCGGAGGATCCCACGGTGCTGATCTCCTCCCCGGGCTCCGGCCGCCGGCTGCCCCGGGTGCTCTCGGCGAAGGATGTCGCGGCGCTGCTCGAATCCGCGGTGCCGGAAGCGGCGCGCGGGCTGCGGGACCGGGCGATCCTCGAGCTCCTCTACGCGAGCGGGCTGCGCGTTTCGGAGCTGATCGCCCTGAAGCTGGACGACGTGAACTGGAAAGAGGGGTGGGTCCGGGTCATGGGCAAGGGCTCCCGCGAGCGTATCGTGCCGTGCGGCGCGTCCGCCCTGGGCTGGTTGAAGCGGTATGCGGGCGAGGCCCGTCCCGCCGTCGAGCGCCGGGGCGGAGGCCGCCCGGAGCTGTTCCTGAACCCGCGCGGCCTGCCGCTCAGCCGGGTCCGGGTGTGGATGATCCTCGCGGAGCGCGCCCGGTCCGCGGGGCTCGCCGGACCCGTCGGGCCGCACGTCCTGCGTCACTGCTTCGCGACGCACCTGCTCGAGGGCGGCGCGAACCTGCGGGACGTGCAGGAAATGCTCGGCCATGCGTCCCTGGCGACGACGCAGATCTACACGCACGTGGACCGCCGACGCCTCGCCGAGATCCATCGGAAGTTTCACCCGCGCGCATGACCGTCCCGACGATCCTGGCCGCGCTCGCCGTGAGCCTGTCGAACGGTCGCGCGCACGCGTCCGTCCAACTCGATCCGCCCTCGGTGCTCCAGGGCGGATTCGTCGTGGTGCGGGTACCCGGCGCCTCCGGGCGCGGGAGCGTGGAGGCGCTCGGCCGGTTCCTGCCGCTGTTCGCCGTGGAGGGCGGACTGCGGGCGCTGGTTCCGGTGCCGTTGACGACCGACCCGGGGAGGAAACGTCTGACCGTGCGCGCGGGCGGGCGCGACGACGACGCGTCATTCACCGTGCTGCGCCGGGCGTCCCGACCCGTCGAGAAGATTCCATCGCTGCGCGTGGACGCCGAGCGGGTCGCGTCGTTGCGCGACAACAAGGGACGCCTGGGCGCGGTGCTGCGGGGCGTCTCGCCCGCGGCGCTGTGGGGCGGGCCGCTCAGGCGTCCCGTGCCCGGGCGCGTGTCGGCGGAGTACGGCGCGCTCCGGTCGTACGGCGGAGGCGCGGGCTGGCCTCATCGCGGCGTGGATTTCGCGGTCGAAGCGGGCTGGCCGGTCGTCGCGGCGGCACCGGGCGTCGTGGTGCTCGCGCGCCGGCTCGAGAGCTACGGGAATGTCGTGGTCCTCGACCACGGGCAAACCGTGTTCACGTCCTATCTCCACCTGAAGGCGTTCCAAGTTTCCCGGGGCGACCGGGTCGGACAAGGGCAGGTGATCGGCGTCGTCGGCGCGACCGGCATGGCGACCGGCCCGCATCTCCACTTCGGGGCGCACATCGCCGGGGTGGCCGTGGATCCGTTGGAGGTGCTCGCCCGGGGATTGCCGTAGGTTGACTTTCTGCGAAGTCGGGAATAGTGTGGACGGCAGGCGGGCGAGCTGAGGCGGGAAATCGGGGAACACGTGTGAGGAGGATCAATAGATGAACTATCGAAGCCTGTTTGTCATGATGGCCGTGGTCTGGGGCGGAATGCTTGCGACACCCGCAGGGGCGGTCTGTCCGAACGCGGGGTGTCCGGAGGACTTTTTCCCCTTGGGCGCCGCCACCAATCTGAACCTGAGTTGTCCCGTCGGGTTCCAGCAGTCGACGTTCGCGTCCGGCTTCAATCCCGGAAGCGCTTGCCTCGGCGGGGTGGGACCCACGGGCATGGCGGCACTGCCGAGCGGAGAAGTGCTCATCAACCACCTGCCCGCGGGCCAGATCTTCCGGCACAGCGCCGCCCCGGCCTGCAATCCAGGAGTGGCGTTCGGTCCCGTTTTCGGAAGCGGCCGACCGGTCGGGCTGGTGCTCTCGCTGACCGGCCGTATCTATGAGGGACTTCAAGGTCCCGGGCAGCTGATCGGACTGGATGCGACCGGCACGCCGATCGCCGGAGAGTCGTACTCGCCCGCGAGCCTGTATGTCGCCGACATGGTGCGCGACAACCGCACGAACGTGTTGTACCTGAACGTGAGCGGATTCGGTGGTATGGATGGCATCGTGAAGTTCACGCCGGGCGCGCCGGGGGCGGGGACATTCACGCCGCTGGCCACTGGGGCACCATTCAGCAATCCGAACGGCCTGACGGGCGGGCTGTTCATGCTCGATGGCGTTCAAGAGTTCATTCTCTTTGCGTCGAACCGGGCGACCGGCGATATCACGGCGACCGACGCAGCGACGGGCGCGACGGTGGTCGTGGTCGCCGCCTTGCCCGGCCAGCCGGACGGGGGCGCGCTGGGAAGAGTTGGCAGTTGTTCGGACGGGTTCCTGTTCATTAACCGTAACACCCTCGGCGTCACTGTGATCGACCTACGGGGCATCACGACGTTTGCCGGGCTTGCGCTACCGGCAGAGTTGAGCACCGAGGACGACCTCGACCGCGTGAGAGTCTTCGCTGCTGGATGGTCGCGCGGCGATATCGTCAAAGTTCTACCGGCGACGCCGTCAACATTGCAGAACGACACAGCGTTCAAGATGCTCCTGACAGGAACGGACCGGGTGCAGTTGGTGGGACCGGCGATCTTCGCGCCCAGCGCCGGCTCCAGCGTCAGCCCGTCCGACCTGCTTGAATACGTGAACGCGCAAATCGCAGCCGGGTGCATCGTCGAGCCGGCCGGTGGGGGCGGTGGCGGGGGAGGCGGAGTCGGCGGTATTCTCACCGGGCTCACCAACCACCTCGATAATGCGGCGCACGGGTTCGAACAGGGCGGCGGCGGAGTTCCGGGCGTCTGCAATCAACTGGACGCCGTGATCCGGTTCGTGAATGACAATCCCGGTGCTTTCACTTGTGCCGGTGTGGCTGACACGATCAGGGACTCCGCGACATTCATGAAATCCAGCTTGGGGTGTCCGTAACGACACCGTAGTCCCGGCGCGGGGCGCGCATGCGCTTCGGTCTTGTGCGAGTGGTCCTGCTGGCGGTGGCAACGCTGGTAGCCGGTAGGTCCCGCGGCGGCTTCTCGCGGCTTTCCGCGCTGAACCTCACGTGGGCCCAGGACCGGCTCTTGTCATCGGTGATCGATCCCACGAACGGGTTCGCCTATTACGGCTGTGAATCCAGCCCGGGACAAGTCATCAAAGTCCGGCTGTCTAACTTCACGGTGGCGGGCGTCCTCGTCCTCGGCCATGGGCAATACTTCCTCACGAATGCGGTTCTGGACGCGGTGGCCGGCTTCGCGTACTTCCTAGCCGAAGACCGGAACGGCGGGTTCATGGCGCTGACCAAGATCCGCCTGTCGGATTTTTCCGAGGTCGGGATATTGGCCGTTGGTGCGAGCGGCGAGGGCTTCGTGGCCATGGCCCTAGACACCGCGAACGGGTTCATCTATCTCGGAGGAGTCGGAAGCTCGGAGGATGCCCGGGTGGTCAAGGTGCGGCTGGCGGATTTCACCGTCGTCGGAACGCTGATATTGGACCCGGACGATCTCACGCCGATCTCAGCGGTCCTCGACCCCGCGAATGATTTTGGATACTTTGCGGGACCCCGCGGGCAGGCACCCAAGAACGCGACGGCGTCCACGAGCGTGGTCAAGGTGCGACTGTCGACGCTCACGCGGATCGGCCGTCTGACGATCGCGCCGAAACCGTGTCCGCTCTGCTCGTGGCGCCTCCCCTTCGCGGCGGCGATCGACCCCACGACGGGGTTCGCCTACTTCACGGGTGATGGAGCGACCGACGAGACCTCCGTCCTCATCAAGGTGCGACTGTCCGATTTCACCGTGGCAGGCACGGTGGATACGAGCAACTTTGGCGCGATGTCACTTGCGCTCGATCCCGGGGGTGACGCCGCGTACGTCGGCGGTTACGGCGGATTGCTCGGCGGGCTCTCCAAGATTCAGCTGTCCAGTTTTACTTTGACCGCGACGCTCTACCTCAGTCCGCCCTTCGGTGCCATGGCACCCCTTGATACCGCTGTGATCGATCCCGCCGGGGGCTACGCCTACTTCGGGGCCGAATCCTATCCCGGCGACGTGTTTCGTGTGGCCCTCAGCGACTTCTCCAACGCGGGCAGATTGAGCTTTCAGCGCGGCGATGACACCGTGACCGTGCTGGCGCCGGACCCGGCGGGCGGATACCTGTACGCCGGAACCTCGAGGGCGGCCGGTCCATATGTCCCGGGACAGGTCCTGAAGATTCGGCTCTCGGATTTCAGCCGGGTGGGCGGGACGGTGCTCGCGGCGGGTGAGACCTCGCTCGTGTCCGGCGTGGCCGATCCCGCCGCAGGCTTCGCGTATTTTGGGACCTTCACCGATCCGGGCATCGTGGTGAAGGTGCGCCTGTCCGACCTGACCCGGGTGGGGGCGCTGACGACGAGCGTTCCCAGGCTGACGGCGGCGGTGCTGGACCCGGTCGCGGGCTACGCGTACTTCGGGACCGACACGTTCCCCGGCCAGGTGGTCAAGGTGCGGCTCTCGGACTTCACGGAAGCCGGCGTGCTGACGCTGAACGCGGGGGAGGACAACTTGGTGGGCGCCGCCGTGATCGACCCGGCTGACGGGTACGCGTACTTCGGCACGCACAGCGCCCCCGGCAAGGTGGTGAAGATCCGGTTGTCGGATTTCACACGCGTGGGTGCGGTGACGTGCAATCCGTGGGAGCAACTCTTCAGCTCCGCGGTGTTGGACGCGGCGGGGGGGTACGCGTACTTCGGGACGGGCACGATTCCAGGCCAGGTCG
>CAYHEI010000183.1:0-6346 GCA_964355385.1 uncultured bacterium
TATCTCGTCAAGCGCGTGCCCGTGGGCGGGCTCGGCGTCGGTTGGCTTGTCGCGGGCGGGCCGCGCCCCGGGTCCGGAGGCGGTCGTGCGCGCCGTCAACGTCGAAGGCAGCGTGCGCCTCGCCGAAGCGGCGCGGGATGCCGGCGTGCGGACGTTCGTTTTCCTCTCGTCGTCGTCCGCGAAGGGCGACGCGCCGACGGCCTACGGCCGGTCTAAGATCGAGGCCGAGCGCGCGCTGTTCGCTTTGAAGGGAATCGACGTCATCGTCATCCGGCCGAATCTCGTCGTCGGGCCGGGCGGCCGCGGCCTCTTCGCGCGGATGCGAGCGCTCGTCGAACGACTTCCCGTACTCCCGGTCCCCGGCACCGGTTCGCCGGTGCAGCCGATTCACGTCGATGACCTCGCGGAGGGTGTCTTTCGCGCGATCGAGGGGGCTCCACGCTTCAAGCGGCGCGTCTTCGACCTGGGATCCCGCGAGGCGGTGTCGCTGGGCGACCTTCTGCGCCGGGCGGCGGACGCCGCGGGGAAGCGCCCGCTCATCGTGCCGCTCCCCGTCCGTCCCGTGGAGCTCGCCGCCCGCGCGGCCGAGGCGCTCGGGCTGCCCTTCCCCTTCGGCAGCGGGAACCTGGCGGGCCTGCGGACGGCGGCGGCCCTGCCGACTCAGGAATCGCTGGAGGCGCTCGGGCTCGCCCTGCGGCCGCTCGTGGAGGCGCTGCGGGACCGTGGCGATCCGGTCGCCACGCCACCGCTCGACCGTCGGCCCGTGCGGCTGCTGGTGGTCGGAACGGGCCGCATGGGGCTGTTGCACGCGGTGACGGCCGCGCGGATGCGCGGCGTCGTCGTGACGGGGCTCGTGGACGTCCGGCGCAGCGCGGCGCGCGCCGTCCGCCGTTTGGGCGTGGCCGCGCCGGTGTTCGGGTCTCTCGAGGAAGCTCTGTCGCGGGCACCTGCGCCCGACGCCGCGATCGTCGCCACCGCGTCCGCCAGCCACCTTCCACACGCCTGCACGCTGTTGGAGGGCGGGCTGGCGGTGCTCGTGGAGAAGCCTCTGGCAACCGCGCCCGCAGGGGCGGAGGCGTTCGCCGCCTTGCGCGCGCGGTATCCCGGCAAGCTGCTGGATGGCTACGTGCTTCCGCGCGTCCCAGCCGTCGCTGAATGGATCGCCGCCCTCCACTCGGGCCGCCTCGGCGCGGTCAGATCCTTCGCGGCTCTCTCGCTCATCGACATGCGAGGGGCGCGCGGGTGGCAGACTGATCCCGGCCGGTCCGGCGGTGGCGCGCTGATGGCGGTGGGGACGCATTCCCTTTCGCTGCTGGCGGCGGCCCTGGGAGTCCCGGAGCTGGCGGATGCCGAACGGATCCGGCGCGCGGGATCGGCCGTGGAGGATTCGATGGTGCTGCGCTTGCGATGCGGAAACGCCCAAGGCGTGTTGGCGACGAGTTGGGCTGCATTGGGATACGCGCGTCCCGGCCATCTCGTCGCCCTTCGAACCGACCGGGGGAGGCTCATGCTCGGGACGGCCGGAGGCATCTTCGTGGGGGACGACTCAGGCATTCAAGACGGACAGCAGGAGGGCGCGGAGTCGGGATTCGTCCTGGCGCCGGAAGCGGCGGGTGGGGGATATCGGCGCGAGCTGGAGGCCTTGTGCGCCCGCGTGCGCGGAGACCTCGCGGCCGGGGCGCAACGCTTCGATCCGCTCGAGCTCGAGCACCTGATATTTCGCGCGTACGCCGCCGCCCGTGACGTCTCCAGCTTCACCCCCCTCGACGCGGCCACGGAGGACGCGTTCGCGCCGGCACCCGCGTCCGCGGGAGCAACCGCGGAAGCAGAGGGTGTCTCACTCACCATTCCCGACCTGGGACCGTTGGTCGCGGCCTTGCGAACGTCCGGTTCAGTCGGCGTCCTCCAGACCCTCGGCTGGCGTGGCGCGGCAGCGGCGCTGCGCCACGGAATCCCGGCGGCCGCGCGCGAGCGGGGCGCCACGTACTGGGCGGCGATGGAGGCGCTCACTGCGGCCGCCCTGTCCGCCGTGCCGCGGGGCTTCACGGGCACGCTCCTGCTCGATTCCTTTCTGACCGATCTCGCGCTGGCGCTGGACCGGCCGGACGTCATCGCCCGGCTGGCCGCGCTCTGCCGGCGCCGCACACCTCGCGCGCGTGTCGGAGCCCGGACTGCGAATCCGGATGAGCTGGCCAACGCGGTCGCGCTGGGGGGCGCCCGGTTCGATCCTTCCTGCATCCTGGGCGTGCGCACCCCCGCGCCGGCTGAGGTCTTGACCGGGGGATGGCGGGAGGCCTTCCCGGGACTCCTGGCGGGGGCCGGATGACGCTCACGACCACCACGGCCCGCTCCGCGCTGTCGCGCGTCGCGACGTGGGCGCTCGATCTGGTCTATCCCCGGCGCTGCGCGGGGTGCGGGGAGCCACTCGCGACGGGTGACCGATCCACGTTCTGCGGGCCCTGCGATGCCGCCCTGCCCTGGATCGTCCCACCCATCTGCCTTCGTTGCGGCGAGCCTTTCGAGGTCGTCGTTCCCGAGGACGCCGCCCGTTTCGCGGAGCGAGTCTGCGCCGCCTGTCGCGCGCACCCCCCCGCCTACGAAGTCGCGCGCGCGGCGTTCCTCTTCGACGGCCCCATCCGCAAGGCGATCCATGCCCTGAAGTTCAACGGCCGCCGGGAGATCGCCATGCCGCTGGCCGTCCTCCTGCACCGGCACGCCACCGGCCTGGAGGGGTTCCTTGCCGGCATCGACGCCGTCGTGCCGTTACCCTTGCATCCGCGCCGCCTGCGCGAGCGCGGCTACAACCAGGCGGAAGCGCTCGCGGCGCCGTTCGCGGCGCTGGCGGGGCTTCCCCTCGAGCGCTCGCTCCTGATCCGTTCCCGCGAGACCGCCCCCCAGGTGGGGCTCGATCGGAACGCCCGCCGCGCCAATGTGCAGGACGCGTTCGCCGTCTCCGAACCCGCGCGCGCCGTGGGCCGCAGCTTCATGATCTTGGACGACGTCATGACCACCGGCGCAACGCTGAACTCCGCCGCGCATGCAATCCGCGGCGTCGGCGCAACCTTCGTCCGGGTCGCGACGGTGGCACGGGGATGAGTCTTGGCATTGGGCATTGCATTGGGTGCATTGGTGGGGCATTGGGGACGCTATTCAATAATTAGGTAACTTGACCTGGACCACCTTGCGCGCGATGATGCCGTATGCCTCGTCAAGCGCGGTTGGATGCCCCGGGAGTTGTGCACCACATCATTGCCCGTGGTGTCGCCAACGGGCCTATCGTGCGAGATGATTCCGAACGAGAGTCCCTAATGGAGAGTCTCGGATCGCTGGTTATTGCAGCGGATGCAACCTGCCTCGCGTGGTGCCTGATGACGACCCATCTACATCTGGTCATCCGCACCGGGAAGCGTCCGCTGCGCTGGCTCATGCAGCGACTTCTGCTTCGCCATGCGCAGCGAGTGAATGCGCGATGGCGCCGCGTCGGCCACGTCTTTCAGAACCGTTACAAGGCGCTTCTCGTGGATGAGGATACCTATCTTCTGGCCCTTGTGCGCTATGTTCATCGCAATCCGATCATCGCTGGCGTGGTTCCGTCTTTGGCGGCGTTAGTCCGATATCGATGGTGTGGCCATGGAGCGCTCGTTGGATCACAACGTCTGTCATGGCAGGCGACGGAAGAGGTCCTCGAACTGTTCAGTCGTCAGCGGGCGGAGGCGCGTCGGAAGTATATTGAGTGGATGGGTCGCAAGTGCGATCCCGAAGAGGAACGGGTCCTCGAGGGCGTTCGGCAAGTCCCTCAGGTAGGGGAGGCGTCCGCCCTCGAACGGCCGGGTCGGCCTAGGGTTGTCCGAGGTCGTGATGAGAGGATCTTGGGTACGGGAGCGTTTGTGGCGCAGACGCTCCGGCAGATGGAGGGTATTGAACAAAGGCGCGGCCAAGTGAAGTCACGCTTCAGCCCGGCAGAGGTGGTGCGACGGGCGGCCGACGCGGTGGGGGTGGCGGAACAACGTCTCTACACGCGGGAACGGCGGCGCCCCGTGCCAGAGGCTAGGGCGGTCGCAAGCAGCTGGTTGGTGGATGAATTGGGAATGCGCGTGGTCGATGTGGCGCGGGTGCTGCGGGTCAGTCCGCCGGCCGTGAGCGCAGCGGTAGCCCGAGGGCGGCGGATCATCGCCGCGCACCGTCTCGTGTTGAACCGGGAGGCATAAGTTACTTAATTTGTGAATAGCGTCCCCTGGGGGATGCGGGCGTTGCGGAGAGGGCGGACGGCTGATAAGCTGATAGCATCATTTCCGACGGAGGGCCGCAGGGATGTCCGGACACTCGAAATGGAAGACCATCAAGCGGAAGAAGGCCATTACGGATGGCAAGCGGGGAAAGCTGTTTACGAAGCTGATCCGGGAGATCACGATGGCCGCGCGCACCGGCGGCGGAAGTCCTGATTCGAACCCGCGCCTGCGCGTCGCCGTGGACAAGGCCCGCGAGGAGAGCATGCCCTCGGACAACATCAAGCGGGCGATCGCGCGCGCGACAGGGGAGGGTGCGGATGCCGTCCACTACGAAGAAGCGGTGTACGAGGGATACGGTCCCGGGGGAACGGCCATCATGATCGAAGCGCTCACCGACAACAAGAACCGGACTTCCTCGGAGCTGCGGGCGCAGATCGCGCGCAACGGCGGTAACCTGGGGGAGCCGGGGTGCGTGGCGTGGAACTTCCAGCCCGCCGGCGTGATCACGTTCGACCGCGCCCGGCACGAGGAGGAGGCCCTGATGGCCGCCGCGCTGGAGGCCGGCGCGGAGGACTTCCGAGTCGGAGAGTCCTCATACGACGTCATCACCGCGCCGACGGAACTGGACAAGGTCCGCTCGGCGCTCAAGGCGAAGGGTCTGGAGCCTGCCTCCGCGGAACTGGCCCGCCTCCCCAAGACCACCGTGACGCTCGAGGGCCATGCGGCCGAGCAAATGATGAAGCTGCTGGAAGTCCTTGAGGATCACGACGACGTGCAACACGTGTACGCGAACTACGACATCTCCGACAAGGTGATGGAGCAGTTAGTTGCATCCGCGGCGTAACCTCGCGATCCTGATCGCCGCGCTGCTGGCGACCGTGCCGGTCTGCAGGGCAGTCGCGGAAGAAGAGATCTCCGTCGACGAGCCGGCTGCCGCCGCAGCGGTCGAAGCCCCGGCGGGCGTCGATGCGTCCGTCGCCGCGGCCGAGGCGCCGGCGAGCGCGGAGGCATCCGAGGCCGCCGCCGAAGCGCCCGCCAGCGCGGAAGCCTCCGAGTCCGCTGCGGACGAGCCCGCAAGCGCGGAGGCGGCCGAGGCCCAGGCGCCGGCGAGCGCGAGCGCATCCCCGCCCACCCCCGCTGCGGCTGCGCCGGACGAGGCGGCGCCGGAGGAGGCGATGGAGTTATCCGGTGAAGAGCCGCAGGCCGCACCCGCGGAGAGCGTCGCGCCGACCAGGGCGGCGGCCCCGGCCGAAGCCTCCGCCCCAGCCGAGGCCCCCGCTCCCGCCGCCGCCCCGGAGCCCGAACCGGAAGTACCGGTCGTGGAGGCGCCCGCGCCGGCGCTCCCCGAGATCGCGCTTCCGACGACCGAGGAGAAGGAGCCGGTGATTCCGCGCTGGTCCACGCAGGAACAGGCGTGGGCCTTCGACGCATTCGTCCAGAGCGGCATGGTCAGCATGCCTGCGTCGGTCGTGGCCGGGCGCATCCTCGGCCCGGCGGAAGGGCGCGGGGAATCCACGTTCTCGGGCGACGAGGTGTTCGTGTCCGGCGTGCATCCGCGCGGGGAGATGTTTGCCGCGTACCACAACGCGGGCGGGGATTGCGGCTGGCGCTACGTCGCGCTCGTGGGCATTCGCAAGTCCGCTTCCGGCGGGAAGTCGCGCGGCGTCGTGAAGCGCGCGCGGGACACGGTGGTGGCGGGAGACGCGCTCTATCCCTTCGACACTCTGCGTGAGGACTTCCTGAGCCAGCGCGGCCGGCGGCGCCCGTCATCGGAGGGCCTCGAAGCTCACGTGCGCTGCCTGTTCGACGGACGGTCGATCGTCAACGCGAAGGACGACCTCCTGATGCTCGACCGCGGAAGCGAGGATGGCGTGTCATGGGGTGGCGTCTTCGCTCTGGTCGTGCCGGGAGCCGTCGGCGGACGGACGTTCGGCCGTGTCGTCCGGGTGGAGTCGCGGACGAGCTTCGTCAGGCTCCAACGCATCTACCAATCCATCGGCCTGGGGGACCGCCTCGCAGCCGTCGCCGAGTCCGCGTCTTCCGGCTCCACCCGCCCCACCCCCCGCAACCGCGCGGCGCCCCCCACCGGTGCCACCCCCGCCCCCACCCGTCGCTGC
>CAYHEI010000184.1:0-6306 GCA_964355385.1 uncultured bacterium
GGACAACGCCCGCGCGCTGGAGCGGCTGATCGCCGCGACGGACGAGGGGAAGACCGCCGGGGAAGAAGAAGGGACGCTATTAGAATAGCGTCCCTCGCTAGCCCTCGCCAGCCCTGACATCCTGAGAGCCGGAATCCCGTGCTTCAAGGAGCGCGGGAGCGGGCGATTGGGGAGTTCAGGCTGTTCTCCCGTGTCCGGCGTCCCGGCGCCATGATCATGACCAGTTGACCGGGCCGCGACGGCGGCCCTACGATGAAGTCAGCCACTTGTCATGGGAACCACCTACGCCGACATCACGCTGCTCGCCAACGGGAACCGGCAGAAGAAGCGCCTCTTGGTGGACACCGGCGCCTCGCTCAGTTGGATTCGCGCGACGACGCTGAAGGCGATCGGGATCAAGGCGATCCAGGAGCGATCCTTCGAGACGATCGAGGGACGGCGGATCAAGCGGCCGCTCGGCGAGGTGCAAATCGAGTTCGAGGGCCAGCGCGTGCACACGCTGGTGGTCTTCGCCGGGGCGCACGAGGGCGAGGTGCTGGGCCTGCATGCGCTCGAAGGCTTGATGGTCGAGGTGGATCCGAACAGGCGCCGGTTGAAGCCGACCAAGATCCTCAAGGCGTACTGAGTTCCGAAGCGGTTCCGCGGAGCCCTGATATGGCGGGCCTCTTCGACACCCACGCGCACCTGACCGACGACCAGCTCAACCTCGAACTGGAGGCCGTGCTGGAGCGGGCGAAGGCGGCGGGCGTCGAGCGGATCCTCTCGGTCGCCACGAATCTCGAGACCAGCCGGACCAACGCCACGGCGCTCCGCGGCCGGCCGGGCATCCTGGTTTCCTACGGCGTCCATCCGGGTAACGCGGGTGAGGTGGCGCCGGGCTGGGAGGACGAGCTCGACGCGCTCCTGCGCGACGCGCGGCCCGCCGCGGTGGGGGAGTGCGGTCTCGACAACTACCATGCCGATCCGCCCGTCGAGCGGCAGCTCCCCGTCCTGCGCGCGCAGGTGCGGCTGGCGCGGAAGCACGGCCTGCCGCTGGTCCTGCACACGCGGAAGGCCTCCTGGGAAGTCCTCAAGCTGATCGAGGCGGAGGGCGGCTGCCCCGGAGTGTTCCACTGCATCGAGGCCGACGAAGTGCTGCTCCGCGCCGCGGTGAACGCCGGATTCTACCTCGGCGTGGGCGGGACGGCGACGTATCCCCGGAACGAAACGTTGCGGGACATCCTGCCCCGCCTGCCGCGCGACCGCATCCTGCTGGAAACCGACTCGCCGTACCTGGCGCCGCAGGCGGTGCGCGGGAAGCGCAACGAGCCGGCGTTCGTGGTTCACACCGCGCAGGTGGTGGCCGAGGCGTTGGACATGTCGCCCGCGGAACTGGCCGCGCTGACCACGGCGAACGCCGCGGCGCTGTTCAGGGTTGGGGGTGGCGCGCGGTCCAACGGCCACGGCCCCGGGTGAACCTCGCGGCGGTCTCCGTGGTGGCGTTCGACGCGTTCGGAACGATCTTCGACACGGCCGACGGCTCGATGCGGGCGACCCGGGCGATCCTCGCGCCGTACGGGATGGAAGAGAACATCGCCGTCCACTACGCCCGTTGGAAGGAGCTGCACAAGGCCCGGATGCGGGCGCAACCCTTCTCGAGGGAAGAGGACATCTTCAAGCTCGGTCTCGGCGACCTGTTCGAGGAACTCGGCATCCCGCGCGAGCGCGCCGAGCGGGATGTCCGACCCATGCTCGACACGCTGGACAAGCGCGCGGCGTTCTCGGACGCCCGGGAGGTCCTGGACGGCCTCGCGGGAAGGCGCCACGTCGTGATCGCGTCCAATTCGGACGAGGCTCCGCTGGCCGCGAACCTGAGGGCGAACGAGATCGTCGTGTCGCAGCACTACTCGTCCGAGACATTGCGCGCCTACAAGCCCCAGCCGGAGTTCTACGCCCGGCTGGGTGAAGCCCTGGGCGTCTCCTTGGACCGGATCCTCTACGTCGGGGACTCGCCCGACGAGGACGTGCGGGGGCCGAAGGCCGCCGGCATGCAGGCCGTCTGGGTGAACCGGCGCGGCGCCCGCCTCGCGGCGGGCATTCCCGCGCCCGAGATGGAAATCACGACGCTGCGGGAACTCCTGCGCGTGCTCTGATTCAGGGCTGGAGGCGAGCGACCTTCCAGCCGCCGGCGCGGCGGACGTACGACAGGCGGTCGTGCAGGCGGAACGGACCGCGCGTCCAGAACTCGATGCAGCGGGGCGCGATCCGGAAACCCGTCCACCGGCGGGGGCGCGGAACCGGCCGGCCCCGGAACTTCCGCCAGAGCACGGCGACGCGTCCCAACAGGACCGCCCGCGAGGACACCGGCCGCGATTGGTCCGAGGCCCACGCCCCCAACTGGCTCTGCCGCGGACGGGTGGCCCAGTACGCGTCGGCCTCCGCGGCGGACACCTCGCGCACCGGGCCTTCGATTCGCACCTGCCGCCCGGTCCGGTCCCAGTAGAAGACCAGGGCGGCGTGCGGGTTGGCCTTCAGCTCCCGCCCCTTGCGGCTGGCGGCGTTCGTGTAGAAGACGAACCCGCGCTCGTCCGCTTCCTTGAGGAGCACGAAGCGGGCGGAGGGCCGGCCGCGACTGTCCGCCGTGGCCAGCGCGCAGGCGTCGTGCAGCGGCGCGCGCGCGCGCTTCGCCTGCGCGTACCAGCGGTGAAATAAGGCGATCGGATCATGCGCCATTTGGTGCGGTTTCCATTATGATGGCCCTATGCCGAAAATAACAATCGTGGGCGCCGGGGGGTACGTCTTCCCGACCCGGCTGGCCGTCGACATCCTCTCTTTCCCCGAGCTGCGCGAGTGCACGCTGCACCTCTACGACATCAACCCGCGGACCCTCGCGCAGACGCGCGCGCGCGTGGCGCGCATCGTCGAGAAGAACTTCCTGCCGACCCGGCTGGAATCCGGCACCAACCGGCGCAAGGCGCTGGACGGGGCGGATTACGTCATCGTGGCCTTCCAGGTGGGGGGCATCCCCGCCTACACGCACGACGTGGAAATTCCCCGGCGCTACGGGCTGGACCAGTGCGTGGGCGATACGCTCGGCCCCGGCGGCGTCTTCCGGGGCCTGCGCTCGATCGGCGCCCTCCGGGGAATCGCGGCCGACATGAAGGAGGTGGCGCCCGGCGCGCTGCTCATCCAATACGCCAATCCGATGGCGATGAACTGCCTGGCGACCAGCCTGCTGGGCATCAAGACCGTCGGGCTGTGCCACAGCGTCCAGGGCACCAGCCGGATGCTCGCGAACCAACTCGGGCTGCCGTACGAGGAGATCACGTACACGTGCGGCGGGATCAACCACCAGGCCTGGTTCACGGAGTTCCGCCACCAGGGGCAGGACGTGTACCCCCGGCTGCGCGAGGTCATGAACGCCAAGTGCCCGTCCCCGGTCGGCGTGAACGCGAAGACCGGAAAGCCCGCCACGCGGTTCGACCAGCGCGGGCTGGACCACAAGATCACCGACGACATCTACTACTACGAGTCCGTGCGCAGCGAGCTCATGCGCTCGTTCGGGTACTTCCACACCGAAAGCTCGCACCACGCCAGCGAGTACGTGCCGTGGTTCCGCAAGAATCCCCGCATCGTGAAGTCGTATCTGCCGTGGCGGTGGGACTACTACCAGATCAGCCGGTCGTATCGCAGCGCCAAGCACCAGGGCTATCTCAAGGACCTCGTCGAGAAGCCGCTCGCGCTGAGCGAGGAGTACGGGGCGCGGATCATCCACGCGATGGAGACCGGCAGCAAGGCCGTCATCTACGGCAACGTGCCCAACTGGGGGGCGCCGGGCGCCCGCCCCGAGGGCGCGCGCGGGCATCACATCACGAACTTGCCCCAGCTCTCGTGCGTGGAGCTCGCGTGTCTCGTGGACCGCAACGGCGTGCAGCCCACGGCGTTCGGGGACCTGCCGTTGCAGTGCGCGGCGATCAACCGGCTCAACATCAACGTGCAGGAGCTGGCCGTGCAGGCCGCGCTGACGGGGGAGCGCTCGCTGGCGTACCAGGCCGTCGCGCTCGACCCGCTCACCGGCGCGCTGCTCACGCTCCCGCAGATCCGTAAGATGACCGACGAGCTCTTCCGGGCCGAGGCGCGCTGGCTCCCGACGTTCAAGTAATGATCCAGCGGGTCCTGGTCGCCGAGGACCCCTTTCGCGGGCGAGACGAGGGCAAGAGCTGGAACCAGCGGGGCGTGTGGCCCGCGAAGTGGATCGCGCCACCCGGTGATCCTGTGGCGCCGTTCGTCGCGGCGTACCGGCTGGCGTTCGAACTGGCGGAGCGCGCGGTCTTCCGGATTCATGTGACCGCCGACGAGCGGTATGAGTTGTACCTCGACGGCGAGTTCGCGGGGCGCGGGAGCGAACGCGGCGATCGGGAGCACTGGTTCTTCGAGAGCTACGCGGTCGAGCTGCCCAAAGGGCGGCATGTCCTCTCGGCCCGCGCCTGGGCCCTCGGCGACCGGGCGCCGTTCGCGCAGATGACCGTCCGGCCCGGGTTCCTCCTCGCGGCGGACGAGCCGCTGGGCGCGGTGCTGAACACCGGCGTCGCGCGGTGGGAGGCGCGGGTCCTGCCCGGCTGGGAATGGATCGGGCCGGGCGACGCCTGGGGAACCGGGGCGAACGTGCGCGTGCACGGCGACGAGATCGCCTGGGGCGCCGAACGGGGGGAGGGTGCGGGCTGGAAGCCCGCGGTCGCGCTGCACGAAGGCGGCGCGGGTCTGCTGCGCAACGACGCGCTGCCGCTGCAGCTCCTGACGCCGGCGACGCTGCCCGCGCAGCTCGACGCCTCCGGCCCCACCGGCCGCGTCCGCCATGTCGCGCGCGCGGCCAACCGCGAGACGCGGCAGGTTCCGGTGCGGGAGGAGGACCACCTCGCGCCGGAGGCGGCGCGCTGGGACGCGCTGCTGCGCGATGGGAAGCCCGTCGCCGTTCCGGCGAAGACCCGCCGCCGGGTGCTCATCGACCTGGAGGACTACTGCTGCGCGTATCCCGAACTGGTCGTGTCCGGCGGCAAGGGCGCCCTGGTGCGCGTGCTCTGGGAGGAAGCGCTGTACGAGGGCGCCGAGGAGCCGGGCGGTTGGAGCCGTGCGCGGCCCAAGGGGAACCGGGATCTGATCGAGGGGAAGTACTTCGTCGGCGTGGGCGACGAGTTCCTGCCCGACGGCGGGAAGCAGCGCCGGTTCACGACGCTCTGGTGGCAGGCGGGCCGGTACGTCGAGCTGCTCGTCGAGACCGGGGCGGCCCCCCTCGTCATCGAGCGGTTCGCGCTGCGGGAGACGCGGTATCCGCTGGAGCCGGAAGGGAGGTTCGAGTGCAGCGACCCCCGCGTCGCGCCCGCGCTCCCGCTGATGGTGCACGCGCTCCAGATGTGCTCGCACGAGACGTACATGGACTGCCCCTACTACGAGCAGCTCATGTACGCCGGCGATACCCGGCTGGAAGTGCTCGCGACGTACATGCTGACGCGGGACGACCGCCTGCCGCGCAAGGCGCTGCGGATGTTCGACGCCTCGCGCCTGCTCGGCGGCTTCACCTCGTCGCGCTATCCCTCGCGGGTGCGCCAGGTGATCCCGCCCTTCTCGCTGTGGTGGATCGGCATGGTGCACGACTTCGCGACGTGGCGCGGGGACCGGGCATTCGTCCGCTCGCTGATGCCCGGCGTGCGCGCCGTGACCGACGCCTTCCTGGGCACCCTCAACGCGGACGGACTCGTGGAGGCGCCGAGCGGCTGGAACTACATGGACTGGGTCCCCGGCTGGAAGGACGGCTGCCCGCCGGGGGGGGACACCGGCGTGAGCGGCGTGATCAACTGGCAGTTGGTCAACATGCTGACCCGGGTCGGGGCGCTGGAGGCCTGGATGGACGAGAAGGAGCTGGCCGAGCGGGCGTACCGGCTCGCGGGGGACCTCGCCGCGCGCGCGACGGCGGCGTTCTGGGACGAGCGCGGCCGCCTCATGGCGGACGATCTCGGCCACACGACGTTCTCCGAGCACGGCCAGTGCCTCCCGCTCCTGAGCGGGCAGGTGGATGTGTCCGTCCGGGAGGGGCTGGCCGCGGCGTTGCGCGGGCGCGGCGACCTCGCGCGCGCGACGATCTACTTCTCGCACTATCTGTTCCGGGCGTACAACCTGCTCGGGTTCACGGACCTGTTCTGGGACCGGCTGGGGCTCTGGTTCGGCCTGCCGGGGCGCGGCTTCAAGACGACGTTCGAGCACCCCGAGCCCAGCCGGTCCGACTGCCATGCCTGGGGCGCGCACCCGCTCTATCACTTCATGACCTCCGTG
>CAYHEI010000185.1:0-6301 GCA_964355385.1 uncultured bacterium
GTCCGGGAGCGTGGGCTGCGCGGGGGGGGGCGGCCCGTTTCATCGGGGGCGTCAATCGGTCAGAATGGTTGTTACGTGAGACACGGAGAACTGGTGATGCGCGCGGCGCGGCTGACGAGGCCCCGCCGGATTGAGGTGCGGGAGGTCCTGCGGCCCGCTCCCGGCCGGGGCGAGGCGCTGGTGCGCATCCGCGCGGTGGGGGTGTGCCGGTCGGACCTCCATTACTGGCTCCACGGGCGGATCGGCAACCAGGTGATCCGCCGCTGGCCCCAGACGCTGGGCCACGAGCCGGCGGGCGTCGTGGAGCGGGTGGGGCCCGGCGCGCGGGGGGTGAAACCGGGGGACCGGGTGGCGGTCGAGCCGGCGGTTCCGTGCGGGCGGTGCGCGGAGTGCCGCGCGGGGCGGGGCAACGTGTGCGGCCGGGTGCGCTTCCTCGGCATGCCCGGGCAGCCGGGGGCGCTGGCCGAGTACCTCGCGTATCCGGCGGCGAACCTCGTCAAGATCCCGCGGGCGGTGAGCGACGAGGAGGCGGCCGCGCTGGAGCCGCTCGCGATCGGATTGCACGCGGTGTGGCTCCTTCGAGGACGCTCCGTCGCCCGGGCCGCCGTCGTTGGGGCGGGGCCGATCGGGTTGTGCATCCTGGCCGCGCTGCGGCTCCGCGGCGCGCGGGTGACCGTGTGCGATCTCGTCCCCGCCCGCCTCGCGGTGGCCCGGCGGATGGGCGCGGCCCGCGTCATCCGCGTGAACGCCCGCCGCCCGATGACCGAGGCGGCGCGCGCACTGGGCGGCCCGTTCGACGCGGTGTTCGAGGCGGGCGGGACCGCGACGGCGGTCGAGCTGGCGTTGCGGGCGGCTCGCCCGGGGGGCGGGGTGGCGCTCGTGGGCATTCCGGACGGCGACACGATCCCGGTCCATCTGCACGTCGCCCGCCGCAAGGAGCTGACGATCGTGAACGTGCGGCGCTCCAACGGCGAGCTGGCCGCGGCCGTGCGCCTCGTGGCGGCGCGCCGGATCGATCTGCGCCCGATGCTCACGCACCGCGGCGGGCTGGAGGACGCGAGCCGCCTCTTCGCGCTGGTCCATCGCCGCGCCGACGGCGTGGTGAAGGCGATCCTCCACCCGTGATGGCGGAGATCCGGAGCGCCGAGAGTCTCCGCGGGTTGTACCTCCGCATCGGCCGGGGCTGGGGCGAGGCGAACTACGATCCCGCGGCGCGGCTCCTGAACTTCACCGGCTTCGTCCGCGCGTGGGGAGGGCCGGGGACGCACATGACCCGCGACTCGCTGTACTTCGCCCGCATCCTGCTGGACACGCGGGACGAGACGCAGGTTGCGCGGGCGGGCGGGATCGTGGAGGCGGTGCTGGACACGCAGGTCACGCGCGACGGGAGTCCGTGCCGGGGGAACTTTCCCTGGTGCGCCGAGGACCCCGAGGAGAAGGTGTGGGACCCCAACTGGGCGTGTTTCAACGCGCAGACGCTGATCGAACTGCTCCGTCGCCACGGGTCCCGGGTGCCCCCGCCGCTCGCGGCCCGGATGGAACGGTCCCTGGCCTTGTGTTGCGAGCACGACCTGGCGCGGTGGGTGTCGCCCGCCTATACCAACATCGCGCTCCTCACGGCGCACGGCCTCGCGTGCGGCGGCGACTGGTTGCGGGACCGCCGGATGGCCGAGGCCGGACGCGCGAAGCTGCAGGAGACCGCGGACTGCGTCGCCGCGGCGGGCGCGTTCGACGAGTACAACAGTCCGACGTACGCGGGGGTCGTCCTCCGGACGTTGGCCTCGCTGCTCGCCCACGTGCGCGACGAGGAGAGCCGGGAGCTGGCGTCCGGCCTGTGGCGGAGGCAGTGGGCGGAGCTCGTGCGCCGCATGCACGCGGCGACCGGTCAGCTCGCGGGTCCCCACGGGCGCGCGTACGGGCGCGACATGCAGCGGCACACGCACGGCCTCGTGAAGTTCTACCTGCACCGTACGTTCGGCCCCGCCTTCCCGCTGGGCGTGGAGGCGGACGGGAGCGCCTCGGACCTGTTCCCCGCGCTGATGGCGGACGACCCCGACTGTCCGCTGGACGTGGTCGCGCTGGCGCGGGCGCTGCGCCTCCCGCGCACGGAGCGCCAGCCGGTCGACGCGTGCGTGACGCCCGGCGCCCTGCCCGCGTTCCGCCGCCACCCGCCCTCCTGGCGCCAGCCGGGCGACCCCGACAAGTGGGCGGCGCTCACCGCGAACAAGGGGCGGCCGGGCGTGCCCGGATTCACGGGCGCGGTGCAGTCCATCACGACGTACCTGGAAGACCGGTTCTGCCTGGGCACGGTGAACGCGGAGACGCAGGGCGATCAGGCGGCCCCCCTCGTCGCGCACTGGCCCGGCGCCGAATCCGGACGCGCGTGCTACTTCGTCGGTCTCGCGCTGCGCGTCCAGGAGGACGGGGCGCTCGCGTACCTCCCGGGCGGCGTGCTGTGCTGCGCGCAGGACGAACGGCGCGTGCTGGGGCTGCTCCGGTTCGAGCTCGACCCGGAGGACCGGACGCCGCCGGCGGCGCGACGCGCGGCGCTCGCCTTCCACGTCGGACGGGATGCGGCGCCGGAAGTGCTCGCGCCGGGCGGGACGGGCGACGACTTGCGCCTCGACCAAGGCGCGATCATCCGCGCGGGCGGGCAGCTCGTGGGGATCCGGGTGCTGCGGGCGCGGGTGCCGGGCGCGCGCGCCCGCGGCCGGCTGTGCGAGCGGCCCGCGCCGCACGCGCACGCGGAAGGGGAAGTCGGCGTGCATCTCGCGTTGGAGCCCCTCGCCCTGGTCGAGGGGCAGGCGGCGTTCGTGGCGTTCGCGCTCGAGTTCGCCCCGGCCTCAGCCTCCGGGGGCGAGGCGGCGCTGCTGGAGCGGCTCCGCGCGGCCCGCGTCGCGGAATCGCCCGAGGGGACGGTCCGCCTCGCGTGGGGCTCCACGCTCGGGCTTGAAACCTCGTCGCGCGTCCTGGATTGCAAGGGCTGGCTGACGCGCGAGGGGATGGTGCGGTGACCCCAACGCGTTGGGGCTGGAGCTTCAGCGCTTTCGGCGGCGGACGACGGTGACGGACGAGCGGCGGGGCCGGCGGGTCGTCGCGCCCGCCACGATCGGACTCGCCCCCGCGGCCTCGCGCAGCGCGACGGACTCGACGAACCGCTCCAGGCGCTGGGCCCCGTGCGCGGCGGCCGCGACGGGAGACGGGATCGCGGCGCCCGCGACGTCCCGGATGTGGTACCCCAGGACCCAGGCGATGTACGTGACCCCGAGAAGCGTCAGGCCGAGGGAGAGGCTCGTGGGGCTCGCGTCGTCATCCGGCCCCGCGAAGCCGACCATGGTCAAGGCGTACGGCACGATGTTCTGGGCGATGAAGACGACGATGCCGGTCCGCAGCGAGATCACCCAGCCCAGGCTGAAGAACCGGTCGAGGAACGCCGTGCCGTTCCGGCCGCCGTTGCAGCGGTAGGCGTTCCAGACCGTCAGGAAGGTCAGGAAGATGACGGCGATCCGGGCGCCGTAGACGCGGATGTCCGGCGGGCCGTCCTGCCCCAGGGCGCCGAGCGCGGACGCCAGCGCGGTGGCGAGCACGTAGGCGAACCGCTGCCGTTCCGTGAGTCCGGGGCCGGCGAGGTCGCGCTTGAGCGGGGCGAGCCGGATCCAGTACATGCGCCGACTATCCTACCATCGCGGCCGCCAGGAAGGCGCTTCCGCCGAGGACGAGACCTTGCTGATCGACGCGCGCCGAGACGGCGGCGCGCAGGCGCTCCCGCAAGGCTTCTTGCCGGGCCGGCGGGAGGACGCGCACCACGCCGCCGAGCCGGGCGGCGCCCAGCACCAGCGCGTTCCAGTACGCGTCGAAGTTCGGGAACCAGAGCTCGGCCCGGTGTTCGGCGAACCGCGGCGGGCCGAATCCGGCCTCGGCGAACAACGGCGCGAGCGCGGCTTCCGATCCGAACCCGAACATGGGCGGGCCGGGAGGGAAGACGGCCTCCGGCGCGACGTCCTTGAGCGTCCCCAGCACGAGCGACATGAACTCCACCCGGGGGAGCGCGCTCCAGACCGAGACCGCGACGGCGCCTCCCGGCTTCAAGACCCGGCGGAACTCCGCGAGGGCCTTCGCGGCGGACGGAAAGTGCATCAGGCCGAACCCGCACACGACGCGGTCGAACATGGCATCCGGGAACTCCAGCCGCTCGGCATCCATGACCTGAAAATGCGCCCCCCTCGCGTTCCCGGCGTTCGTGCGCGCCAGCTGGATCATCCGCGCGGAGAAGTCCACGCCGACGCACGACCCGCCGGGCCGGACGCGCTGCAGCACGCGCGGCACGAGCACGCCGGGCCCCGTGGCCGCGTCCAGCACGCGCTGCCCGGGCGCGAAGGGAACCATGTCCAGCAGCGGCTCGGCGAACTGCCCGGTCGCCCGGGCGAGCCAGCGGTCGTAATCCGCCGCGACCGCCTCGTACCCCGCGTGCTCCGCGGCGCGATACGCGTCGGCGTCGAAGTCCGCGCCCATGCCCCATCCTACCTCCTCCCGGCGGGTGCTAGAATGAGGCCAGATTTCGGACGAGGAGGGACCATCCCAATGCGCATGACGCTCCGTCTCCCGGGCTTCGCCTTCGCGCTTCTCCTGGCCGCGGTTCCGGCGCTCGCCGCCGACGAACACGCGAACGATCGGGCGGGTGACACGGACAAGGACCTCCCGGAGGCGCACACGACGCCGTCGGGCGTGACCACCGCCCAGCCGGGCGGAGGGAACCCTCATGCGAACTCGGACGAGGCCGCCACGCCCGCCAGCCGGGCGGCGACGCCCGAGAACGAGCCCGGCGCGCCGGATGCTTCGCCTGCGCCCGCGGCGTCGCCCGCGCCGTCCGGCTCGGGACCCGCGAAGCGTTCCGGCAAGAACGCGTCGCCCGCTCCGTCGCCCGCGCCTGCGCCGCTGCCGTCGCTCAGCCCTGCCGCGTCGCCGGCACCCGCGGGGGCCCCGTCCGCCGGTCCGGCGCCATGGTCTCCGCCTCCCACGCCGGCCTGGGCCCAGCCGCCCGGTGAACCGGCTCCCGTGGCCCTGCCGCCGCTGCGCTCGGCGCCGCCGCCGGCCGCGCCGCAGCTCGAGCCCGACGCGCAGCCGGCCTTCGCCCCGGTGGAACTCAGCCAAGTATGCCTGGGGCTGCGCAACGCGGCGCTGACGTCGGACGGCCGCTTGCTGCTCGTGCCGGTCCCCCGCGAGGAATCGCTCAGCGTCGTCAACGCGCGCACCCGCGAACTGGTCACCCGGCTGCGGGTCGGACGGGGTCCCATCGATGTCGTGGTCGCGCCGAACGGGCGGACCGCCTGGGTCGCATGCTTCCACGGTGGCGGGGTCGCCGAAGTGAATCTCGCGACGCTTGCCGTCGCGCGCTTCGCGCCGACGGGACGGAACCCGGCGTCGCTCGCGGTCACGTCCGGCGGACGACTGCTCCTGGTGACGAACGAGGGGGATCGGACGCTGGCGGTCTTGGACACGGGGGACCTCCGCGTCAAGGCGACGATCCCGGTCGGCGCGGGGCCGCACGACGTCCAGGCCTCCGCCGACGGAAACACGGCGTTCGTCGTGAACGTCGGAGACGCCACCGTGAGCATCGTGGATCTCCCAAGCCGGCGGGTGGCCGCGACGGTCCCCTCGCGCTGAGGAGGGTCCGCGGCGGAGGGCCGCAAGCCCTCCTGCTCGCCGCCGCGCTCGCGTCCGCCGGGAACGCCGCCGCCGCCCTGCGTCCCTCGGGTCCGTCCGCGGATACGGTGGAGGTGGAGGTCGTGACGGTGACGCTCGCGGGCCGGTTCGGCAGCCCGGTGGTCGTGATCCGCGAGAAGCGGTCCACGCGCGCGCTGCCGATCTACGTGGGGCCGAACGAGGCGGCCGCGATCTGGCAGCGCCTGAGCCGGGACACGTCCCCGCGCCCGCTCACGCACGACCTGATCAAGGGCTTGCTCGACGCTTCGGACGTCGCCCTGGAGCGGGCCGAGATCACCGGGGAACGGAATCGAACCTACGTCGCGACGCTGCAGCTCCGCGTGCGCGGTCGCACGGTCTCCGTGGACAGCCGGCCGAGCGATGCCATCGCCCTCGCGCTGCGTTGCGGGCGGCCCATCTTCGCGGCGCGCGCCTTGATGCGCTCCGCGGCTTCCTTCGACCTGGCGGAGCGCGTCCGGCCGGCGCACGCGGGCGGGCTCACGCTGCAGGTGCTGACGCCCGCCCTCGCCGGAAAGCTGGGCGCGGCGCCCGGCGCCGGGGTGCTCGTGGCGGACGTGCGGGCGGGCCGGTTCGACGG
>CAYHEI010000186.1:0-6298 GCA_964355385.1 uncultured bacterium
CCGGGTCGGGGGGGGGGGTAGCGGGGATGCGGACCGGGGCCTGGCGCGCCCGCGGGCGGCGCCGGGCGTCGGAAGGCTCGGCGCGCTCGTGCAGCAGGATCGGTTCCATGACCTGGGTCCCGATCGTGAGGACCGGGTTCAGGCTCGTCATCGGCTCCTGGAAGATCATCGCGATGTCGCGACCGCGCACGCGCCGCCACTCCTCCTCCGGCTGGCCGAGAAGCTCCTTGCCGCGGAAGCGGATCGAACCGCCCGCGACATACCCCGCGGGCGCTGGCACCAATCCCATGATGGAGAGCGCCGTCACGGACTTTCCCGAACCCGACTCGCCGACCAGCGCGTACGTCTCGCTCTCCCGGACGGCGAAGGAGATCCCGTCCACCGCGCGCACTGTCCCCGCGGACGCGCGGAACCAGGTCTTGAGCTCCTCGACCTCGAGCAACGGGGGCTTCACCGCTCGCTCCGCAGCCGGGGATCGAGCGCGTCCCGCAGCGCGTCCCCCAGGAGGTTCGCGGGGAGGACGAGCCCGAGCATGAACGCGAACGCGGCGGCCAGGTTCCACCAGACCGCGGGCTCCCTGGTCAGTTCCTGCCGGGCGGCGTTGATCATGTGCCCCCAGCTGCCCGTGGACGGATCTACGCCGAGCCCCAGGTAGGTCAGGACCGCCTCCGTGAGGACGAGGCCGCTGAAGCGCAGGACGAACACGATGACGACCACGTGCATGAGGTTGGGAACGACGTGCCGGAGAAGGACGCGCAGGTGTCCGGCTCCCAGGGCCCGGGCCGCTTGGACGTATTCGAGCTCGCGCAGCTTCAGCGTCTCGCCACGGACCAGGCGGCACAGGTGCGTCCAGCTCGTCACCCCCATGATCACGCACAGCGCGGTGAGGCTGTGCCCCGCGATGAGGATGAACGAGGCGATGAGGAGCACATCGGGGATGGAGTCGAGCAGCGTGTAGACGTAGCGGATGAGGGTGTCGACCCAGCGGCCGAAGTAGCCGGCCAGCGCCCCGAACGCGACGGCCAGCGGGATCACGAGCAGCGTGGTGAAGCCGCCGATAACCAGCCCGGTGCGCACGCCCTTGAGCGCCCGGACGAGCACGTCGTTGCCGACCCGGTCGGTCCCGAGCGGGTGTCGGCGGGGATGGCGCAGCGGGGGCCGCTCACGAGTGATTCGGCCGTCGGGGCCGCGGACGGTCTCGGCCACGGTCGCGCGAGCCGCGAACGGCGCCGAATAGGTGCGCTCCTGGCCCGCCAGCCACCGCGCCAGCGTGCGGTCCAACCGCGACCGCGGGAGCGATTCGAGCTGCACGCCGCCGGACGAGCCCCGGACGATCCGTCCGGCGTCGTCCCGGACCGGGTCGCGCCACACGACGGAATCGGCGACGCCCACCAGGACGTAGCCCGCGAGCACCACGAGCGAGGCGCGGGCGCCGCGGCGCGCGCGCAGCACGGCCCAGGCGGCCCGCCATCCCTCGTCCCGGGCCGCCGTCCGCCACAGCCAGATCGCGCCCGCCGCGAGCGCTGCGACGATGAGGTTGTTGACGAAAGGGGTCAAGACAGTCTCACCCGCGGGTCCGCGATCGTGTACGCCACGTCGGTCAGAATGAGTCCGACGATGTAGAGGACTGATCCCAGGTACACCATCGCGCGCACGATGGCGAAATCCTGCGCCTGGATCGCATCGATGGTGAAGCTGCCCAAGCCGGGGATGCCGAAGAAGGACTCGAGCAACAGGCTGCCCGTGAACAGGAAGAGGATGGCCGTGACCTCGTTCGTCAGGATGGGGATCAACGCGTTGCGGAGCGCGTGGCGGAAGAGCACCGCGCCGGTGGAGAGCCCCTTGGCGCGCGCGGTCCGGATGTGGTCCTTGCCCAGCTCCTCGAGGAAGACCGCGCGGTAGAAGCGGATGGACGCTCCCGCTCCCGCGGCAAGCCCGATCAGCACGGGGAGGAGGACGAACGGCAGGGCGTGCAGCCCGTGGTCGTATCCCGAGATGGGGAAGAGGTGCAGGCTCTTCGCCAGCACCCATTGCCCGCCGACGATGTAGAACAGGTACGACACGGACATGAGCAGGACGCACGCAACGAGGGCGGCCGCGTCGAGATAGGTGCCGCGCGCGTACGCGATCACGAGCGCGGCGGTCAGGTAGGCCGCCAGTTCGAGCAGGAACATCGGGACGGTCACGGCGAGGCTGGGCGGCATCCGGCGGCGAATCTCCTCGCCGATCGGGATGTTGTTCCGGTCGGAGACGCCGAAGTCGAACCACAGCAGCGCCGCGGACTTCTTGAAGAAGACCGTCTCGGTCAGGGTCTTGATGCCGCGCTCCCGGGCGTCGAAGAACATCCCGTGGTCGTAGTCGTGGCTTTGCAGCCACGTCCGGACTTGGGCCGGGGTGACGCGGCGCTCGCCCAGGATCCGGCGCGCCATGCGCTCCGGGGGATTGACCACGAAGAAGAGGGCGAAGGTGAGGGCGTTCACGCCGACGAGCGTGGGGACGGCGGCGAGGACGCGCCGCGCGAGGTACGCGATCATCAGCGGCGCCTTCCGGACTGTCGGGTCTCGCGGAAGGCGGGCCAGGCGACGGCGGCGAGCGCGGCGAGTCCCAGGGCGATCGGCCACCAGACCGGCCGGTTCCATTCGCCGCGCAGACGGCGCCGTTCGCGCGGGTCCAGCCGGACGTACATGAGCTGGTTGTGGGCGACGGCGTGCGGCTTGGTGTTGCGCAGCCAGCGGTGGTACAACCCGAGACTCGCCGGATGGAAGCCCCACACGAGCGGGGCATCGCGCCGGGACACGGCCAGGGCGCGCCGGATCAGCGCGAGGCGTTCCGGGCCGCTCGTCATGTTCTCGAGCTTCCGAAACAGCGCGTCATACTCGGGGTTCTCGTAGTTGCTCACGTTCTCACCGTGGTGTTTCGCCTTGCCGTTGGGGCTGTAGAGCAAGAACAAGAAGTTCTCCGGATCGGGGTAGTCGGCGAGCCAGCCCCAACTCAGGAGCTGGAAGTTCCCCTGCGCGGCCTTCTCCTGGAACCGGTTGTAGTCGGTGGTCTCGTTGACGAGCGTGACGCCGAGCGCTCCCACCTTCTGCGTGAGCCACTGGATGAGCGGGACGTGCTCGGAGTCGTTCCAGGCGTTGGCGAACTTGAGCGCGAGCGGCCGCCCCGCGTGGTCCCGTCCGCCCGGATACCCCGCCTCCGCCAGCAGGCGCTTCGCCTCCGCGAGGGAGCGCCGCCGCGGCGCCCGCGCGACGGGATCCCACGCGTAGACGTACGGGTCGATGCCCGCGGGCCCCCGCTCCCAGCCGAAGATCCCGGGTGGAAGAAATCCCTGGGCCGCGACCCCCAGGCCGTTGTTGAAGATCTGGATGCGCTCCTCGGTGTCGATCGCGATGGCGACGGCCTGGCGCAGCTTCCGGCGGGGATCGGTCAGGCCGCCGACCACGTCGTCGAGCATGTTGAACGCGAGATAGTACGTCGAAAGCTCGGTCTCGCTCTCCAGCCGGATGCCGCGATCGCGGAACCGTTCCGTGATCTCGACGGAGCCCTGGCTGGAGAACTGCACGGCCTGGTCGAACCCCTCGGACGGAACCGCGGACGCGTCGTAGTAGCCCTGCTGAAACTTGGTCCAGCGCGGAATGGACTCCTTCTCCAGCGCGTACACGACTGCGTCCACGAAGGGCAGCGGTTTCCCGGTGTCGACGAGGAGACCGCGCGCGCGGTCGCCCGGCTCGCCCTCGGCCGGGTACGTCGAGCCGTGGTACGCCACATTGCGCACCAACAAGATAAGACGATTAGGTTAGTACACGGCGAGCCGGAAGGGACCCGTGCCGACCGGAAAGCGCGCGAGCGTCAGGTTGCGCTTGATCATCGCGGGTCGTCCGTAGAAGGCGAGGGCTTCCCGCGGGACCGGCGTGAAGAACGGCATCGCGAGCCAGTACTCGATCTGGGGGTACCGACCGCGGATGGTCAGTTCGATCTCGTAGCGACCCTTGGAGCGCGCGCCCAGGAGCGGGTGCCGATCGAGGTCGGGGCGGATCGGCCGCTCCCGTTCGTCCCGCTCGGCGTTGTAGAGCGCGCCGCCCGCTTGCCGACGCGCTGCGCGTTCCTGATCCACGTCACGTCGCAAGGCGGCGGCGAGCGCGTCCATCCCGAGAATGTACTTTTCCATGACCGGCAGGATCGGACAGCCCGGGACCAGCGTGGGATCCGCGAGCCGCTTGATCTGCGTGACGTAGTCGTCCGCGGTCAGCTCCCGCGTCGCGCGGTTCGCGAACTCGTTCACGGCGCGGAAGCGCGAGGTATCCTCCTCGAACGCGGCGGGGGAGAAGCACGGATGAGGAGCGTAGCGGACGCCGCGGCGCAGCGTGATGGTGTAGACGGCGTTGCCGTTGCGCTCCTGCACGCGAGGCATCGCCGCCGCCGTTCCAGGGATGAGACGGTAGGGCCGCGCGAGGTAGTGGTACCGGAGCAGCGGCTCGCAGACGAGTCCCAGGATGCGGTATTCGTCCTCCGAGTACGCGACGGCGGGATCAAGGCTCTTCGGCGGCTCCGCGAAGCTGGTGTAGTAGGCGTTGCGCTCCGCGTCCGCCGCGCGATACGGGTTGTTGAGCAGGCAGCCCGTCATGAGAACGCTGAAGACGACCGCCGGCAGGAGAGACACATCTGCGCGAACCGAACGACGTTCGGTCCGCGCGGCAGCCCGGGCTGTGCCCGGGCTGCCGGCCGTGTTCACCACGGCCCAGCCGATCTAATTAATCGTCCCCTTCGAAATGCTCGGGACCCTTGCCTGCGGCGCCCGACGGAGACGGAATCGCGCCGTCGCCGATGATGGCGAACGGCTTCGTCTTGGGGCCGGTGCCCGTCACGTTCAGCTTGCGGATGAGCACCTCGACCTTCTGCTCCAGCGCTCCCATGAGCGTTTCCCGCACGTCCTCGGGCAGGCCCCAGAGACGCTCCTTGAAGGGGCCCAGGGCCTTCTTGCGCGTCTTGTAGTAGAACTGGCTGTCCGATTCGCCGGCCTTGCGCTCGCCCGCGCAGTCCTTGACGAGGAACTCGTACATTTCGGCTTTCAGCGTCTTGGGGAACGCGGGATGCTCGTAGACCATGTTCTGGAACTCCGTCGCGAGATGGATCTCGCACGTGCCCATCTGGGGGAACTTGTCGAACAGTTCGATGGGGAGCGTCGAGGCGCCGTGTTGCACCGCACCGCCCATCCCGTACCGCGTCCGGGACAACTCCGAAAGCTTCTGGAGGGCGTCGAAATCCACCTTGACCTGCGCCATCGTGCCATCGGGCAGCACCACGCCGCCGTGGGCCGTGCCGGTCTGCACGCTGATCTTCGAGAGTCCGACGGTGCCCTTCGGCAGCAACTTCTGGTAGCCGTCCATGAACGCGGTCAACTCCTCGACCGTGGAGTTCTTTCCACCCACCTCGCCGATTTCTCCTCCGAGCGACACCTGGACGCCCTTCGGCTGGTTCGCGCGGGTGAACTCGGTGATGGCGGCGCATTCGGAGCAGTTCAGGCCCTGCTGTTCGGCCAGCGTGGCCTTCGACAGATCGACCAGCGTGGAGGTGTCGATGTCGATGTTGTAGAAGCCGGCGTCGATCGCCTGCTTGGTCGCCTTCTTGATGCCCTCGATCTCGGCGACGCGGTCCTTCGCGTAGTTCTTCGCGTTCGCCTGGAAATGGTCGCCCTGGATGTACACCGGCCACGGGTAGCCCTCGCGCAGCGCCGCCGCGAGCACGGAGGACACGTATTCCGCCGGCGTCTGGTTCGTATAGCCCATTTCCGAGCGGGACAGCTCGCAGATGACGGCGCCCGCGTCCAGCCGCTTGGCCGCCCGGAAGATCGCGCGCGCGAAGTAGTAGGCGAACGCGCGGATGTTGATCGCCGGGACGGTGAACGACGTGGGGAGTTCGCCGCGCCCGCGCGCCAGATAGACCTCGTGGATCGACGCGGGGCCGTTGCCGGCCGCGTGCGCGAGCTTGCGGATCAGCCAGGCGGCGTAGGCCTTGGCCTCGGCGGAGGCGCTGAACGCCGCGGTCCATGCGAGCGTATCCGCGGCTTGCTGGCGGACCTTTTGCCAGTCGAGCACCTTCACGCCGTCGCCCTCGACGGAGAACGCGCCCGTTGTGGCGGACTGGAGTTCCTTCACGCTGTTTGCTGTTGGCATCCGTGTCTCCTTTGCGGCCGGCGCGGGGGGGGGGGGCGGGCGGCGCGCCCGCCGGGCGCCGGAAATAGAAATAATCACGGGGGCCGCGCAGCGGGAAAAAAATAGAGAAGAGCGAGTGGGGAGGC
>CAYHEI010000187.1:0-6247 GCA_964355385.1 uncultured bacterium
CCTACACGACGCTCTTCCGATCTGCGGCGGCGGTGCCGGGAGCGTCGGCGGTTTCCTCGACCTCCTGGACGCCGTGCGGCTGGGGCGGCGGCGGGTATTTCTGGTCGTGCGTGTTCCATCCGGCCCGGGACGGCGTGATCTACATGGGCGGCGATGTCGCCGGCGCGTACAAGACCGAGGACCACGGCAAGCACTGGCGGCTGATCAACTTGGGCCTCGCCCACTACGGCGTGTTCTCGCTGGCGGTGGATCGCACGAATCCCGAGACCGTGTACGCGGCGACGGAGGGCGGGTTGTGCAAGAGCCTCAACGGCGGCAACCGCTGGGAGGTCCTGCCGCGCACCGGCCCCAAGGACTTGCGCATCACCGGAGAGAAAGGGCGGAGCATTCGAGCCGTCGCGGTGGACCCGTCCGACGGGCGCATCGTCTATGCCGCAAGCCCCGCGGGGAAGGTCTTCAAGAGTCCGGACGGCGGAACGACCTGGAACGCCGTCTATGAGTTGAAGGCCCCCGCCGAAGGGGCCGATGCGGCCCCCGTCTACAGCGTGGCCGTGGCGGCGAAGGACCCCGCGCTTGTCCTGGCGGCCACGGCCGGCGCGGGTCTCGTGCTCAGCGAGAACGGCGGCCGGACCTGGCGCGAGCTGCACACGCCCGCCAAGGCTTCGTGCGGAGCGTTCGCGCCTTCCGATCCGAATGTCGTCTACGGATCATTCTTCAAGGAGGGGATCTGGAAGTCGACGGACCGGGGAAAGACCTGGGGTGCAATATCGAATGGACCGGCCAAGGGCGTCTCCGTCTTGGAGGTGGTCGTCAGTCCCGCCAACCCCCTCCATGTGTACGCCATCGGCACGGGCGCCACCAACGAGTGGGAAGGGCACGTGCTGCGTTCGGTCGACGGTGGCCGGACGTGGGAGGAATACGCGCGTGCGACGGTGGATGCCGCCGCGGGCGATCCCACGGCCCCCGGCGACCTCGCGGCCGGTCCGGGCATCTCGGCCCCGGCCAATCTCGCCGTCAACCCGTCGAATCCCCGGGAGCTGTTCCTCGCCGGCAACTGGCGTCCCTGGCTGAGCGAGGACGGCGGGCGGACCTGGACCGAGCGCGCGCGCGGCGCCGACATCTCCGTCGTCACCGACATCCGATTCCGGCAAGGGCGGACCTCTGTTTCGGCCATGGACGAGGGGATTCTCGTGAGCGAGGACGACGGGAAGCAGTGGCGGCAGTCCTGGCCGCTCAAGTACGACCCCGGCTTCAGCGGACACTACTGGCGGCTGGGATTCGCCACCAAGAGCGGCGTGGATCGCATCATCGGAACCCTGAGCCCGTGGAGCGACTCGCCCGGCTGCGCCGTGCTCAGCGACGACGGTGGGAAGACGTACCGGGCCACGGCGGCCGGCCTGCCGGACTTCGTGCCGACCGCGAACACGATGTGGGGCAGGGGGTATCCCCGCGCGCTGGCGGTCGATCCGGGGAACCCCAACGTGGTCTATCTGGGCATGGACGGCGATCCCGCCGGCGGCAACCAGGGAGGGGGGATCTTCAAGTCCATGGACGGCGGGAGTTCATGGGCTCGGCTTCCGGGCCAGCCGGGCAGCCGCCGCATCTTCTACGGCCTGGCGGTCGATCCGACGGATTCCAAACGCCTCTACTGGGCGGGCTGCGGCGAGCGGGGAGGGCTGTACCAGAGCGAGGACGGTGGAGCCTCGTGGCGAGCCGTCTTCACCGGCGAGACGTGGCCCTTCAATGTCCTGGTGACTTCCGAGGGGGTCGTCTACTGCCCGGGCACGAACCTGTGGCGCAGCACCGATCGGGGGAAGACCTGGACCCAGTTGACGCACTTCGAGCACGGCGGAACGATCGTGGGACTCGAAGTGCATCCGCGCGATCCCGGGACGGTTTGGATTTCCCGCACCGACTGGGACGGCGCCAACAGCGGCGGCGGCGTGTTTCGGACCCGCGACGGCGGCGCGACCTGGGAGGACATCACGGGCGACCTGCCGTACCGCAAGCCGCTGGTGCTCCGTTTCAACAGCGCCACGAACGAGCTGTGGGCCGGCGGCTCGACCCTGTTCAAACTGAGGCAGTAGGCGCAGCGCGATGGTGGGGAATCGCTTGCTGGAGCTATCACAACAGGTGATACCTCTTGAACTATCGATCTGCTATATTAATGATATGCCAAGTCTCCTGATCAAGGACCTGCCAGCAGATCTGCATAAGCGGCTTCGTGAGGCGGCGGAGCGGCATCGCCGCTCGATGGCCAAGGAAGCGCTGGTCGCCCTGGAGCGCGGCATCGATTCGGCGCCGCGGCCGCTCCCTCCACCTGTCCGCCCGACGGTGCCGATGACGCAGGCCTGGCTGACGCGCGCCATCCGCCGCGGCCGGGCGTGATCGTTGTCGACGCGAATGTCGTCGCCTATACCTTCATCGAAGGCGAAAAGACCGAGCTGACACGCGCCCTGCGCGAACACGATCCCGACTGGCGCGTGCCCCGGATCTGGCGCGAGGAGTTCGCCAACGTCCTTGCGCTGCACGTGCGGATCGGCCGTCTGAAGAAGGAACAGGCACGTGACATGTTCCGTGATGCGCTTGGCGTCGTGCTCCCGGCCGAATCCGAGACGGACCCCGCGGCGGCGCTGGAGCTCGCGATCGACCTGCATCTCAGCGGCTACGACGCCCAGTATCTGGCCCTTGCCCGGCAGTTAGGCGTTACGCTGATCACCGAGGATACTCGGCTGCGCAAGGCCGCGCCGGAGCAGACGATGAGCATGGCTCAGGCGTGCGGGCGAAGCGGAGGGCGAGCCTAGGGGACTGGCGGGAACATTGTGTCGAGCAGCGCCGCGCGGGACTGCGCGCCCGCGGTGCCGCCGTCGCCGGCGAGAGTCCACGTCTCTTCGAACGCCATCTCCTCATTGGGGGCCAGGGCGGTGTATGCCCCATGCGCCTCAAGCTCCAGCAAGGACGTCTTCGGGTCGCGCGTGACGTTCTGGAAGATCTCGACGGGCGCCTGATCCGGGGCCGCCTGGGCTGCCGGCGTGACGTTGAGCCGTTTGACGAAGACCTGGCCCGAGCCGAAGGCGGCGACGATCCCGCGGGACGGAGTGAGAAACGCCTTCGCCACGCGGGCGGTGAATCCGGCCGGGAGCGGCTCCTCCGACTCGAAGGAGAACCAGCCGTCCACGACCGCGTGGTTCAGGCCGACCTGCGTCCAGGGAGACGACGACTGATGCTCGACGCGTAGCTTCGAATCCTTTCCGAGTTCGACGAACACCCGGTCCGTGCCCCGCAGCCGGGTGTTGGACCAAAGATCCCAGCGGACGGTCTCCCGCCGGATGTTGCGCGCGACGACCTTGACCTGCACCGTGCCGTCCGGCTCGATCCGAACCTCCTTGCGTAGCTTCAGGCCGGTGACCGGGCTGGGAGGGCCCGCGAGGACGGCCAGCGTGGCGGAGGCTTGCACGACGCTGAAGGGGGCGTACTCACCCCAGGGGTCGGGCGGCCAGTCGTCCCGCCGGTCGCGTTTCCCCGCGTCGAGGTCCTGGTGTGCCCACCACTCGCGCTGGGGGCCGATCCACACGATGTGGCCGTTGTACGGCTTCCACTCGGCGTCCGGCTTGAGGGCGGGGGCGTGCTCGCCCGGCCCCCACGTGGCGGGATCGGCCAGCAGCGCGTTGGGCCCGCTGTTTCTCCGGAAGAGCACGATGCGTCCGGCCAGCTTGGGCGCGATCCCGACCTCGACGCCGCCGCGGGAAAGCATGACCAGGGAGCGCTCGGGGTTCGAAGCGAGCGCGAGCGCGGCAAGGAGGTAGGTGGCGACCACGGCCGCATGTTAGCATGCAGCCGCAAGCTCGCCTCATGGATCAAGCGTTGTTGAAGGTGCCACCGTGGTGGCAGGGGCGAAGCATCTGCGCGATGGTAAGATCGAGACATGAAGACCGTGGCGAAGATCAATCCGGACGAGTTCGTCGTGTCCGTCCTTTCGAAAGAGGAACGGCTTGACGCCGCGCTGAACGTGGTCAGGGCGGCCTTCCGGCGGACGACGTTGAAGGCGGCGGACGTGGAACAGGCGGTTCGACGCATCCGTTCGAGGGCGAGGAGAACGAGCCGTCAAGGTCGTCGTTGACACCAGCGTCCTGATTTCCGGCCTTGTCTTCGGCGGCGTTCCCGGGATTGCCCTTCGCAGGGCCTCCAAAGAGTCCACGGTGGCGGTTTCTCCGGCCATCCTGGAAGAGTATCGCGGTGTGCCGGCCCGCCTGTATGAAGAGCGAAAGATCACCAGAGAACAACTCACGGCTCTGATCGCCGCCATCGCTGCATTCGTCGCGGAGGCTCACGTCGTCGAGCCGAAATCGAGACTCTCGATCTGTCGCGATCCGATGGACAATCACGTGTTGGAATGCTGCCTGGCGGCCCGTGCGGACGTGTTGCTGACGGGCGATCTTGACCTGCTGGAGATGGACACTCAGATTGTCGGCCGCGACGTGCCCGGCCTGCGCATTCATTCGCCCCGCTCCTTTCTGGGAGTCCCATGACCTTACTCGCCCTCTTGATCGCCGCGGCGGTTTCGGCGGCGGGGGAGCGGGTCACGCCGATCGCCCTGGACCTCAAGCCACCCGCCCTGGAGGACGGCTACGCCTTCACCGACACGCCCGGCGCGGTCGAGTTGGACCACGGCCGGGTGCCGGTCGTCCAATGGCAGGGGCGGGCGGCGATCAAGGTCGCTCATCCAAAGCAGGCCGGAGGATGGCACGTGGGGATCGCCCGGCCCGGCTGGGTGCGCTTCTACCTCGACGACTACCCGCCAGACGGTGTGCTCGAGTTCGACGGCTGCGGCGCCCAGGGCGGCGAGCCGCTGACCATCGGCCCGGTGTCGGTGACCTGGACGGCTTCGGGCCGGGACGTGGCGACGACCGGGGCGGTGCCCATCGCCCGGTATGGTGGTCTCAAAAAAGAGTGGAAGCGTTTCCGCATTCCCGTGTCCGACTTCGCGCGTGCGGCGCCGGGGCTGAACCTCGGGAACCTCATCAAGCTCGTGGTCTCGGCGGAACCGGGCGCCTCGCCGTTTACGGCGTACCTCGCGGGCCTCTCCTTCCGCACGACATCCCCGGAGCGGGTCCAGCCGCCGATCCGGATGGACCAAACCGGGTACCGGCCGCAGGATGCGAAGATCGCCAAGCTCGCCGTGGCGGCCACGGCGTTCCGGATCGTGGACGCGTCCACCGGCCGGACCGTGTTCTCCGGCGTGCCGGTGCTGAACAAGCGGGACGATCCGGTGTCGGGCGATACGGTCTGGGACGCCGACTTCACGAAGGTGCAGGCCGCGGGCCGTTACCGGCTGGAGACGGACGGCGCGGGCTCGACTTCGGCGTTCTCAATTAGTGCAGACGTGTACGCCCCGCTCTTCCGCGACGCGATGCGGTTCTACTTCCTCCAGCGGTGCGGCATGACCCTCGACGCCGCGCACGCCGGCGCGTGGGCGCGGGCTCCCTGCCACCAGGCCGACGCGAAGGCGGTGGAACGCGATGGGAGCGGTGAACCACGCGACGTGCGCGGGGGCTGGCACGATGCGGGCGACACCAACAAGTACCCGCCGTTCGTTCGCGACCCGCTGTGCATGATGCTCGACCTCTACGATGCCCGGCCCGCCGCCTTCCCGGACGGCCAGCTCGGCATCGCCGAGTCGGGCAACGGAATACCCGACCTCCTGGACGAGGCGGCGTGGGAGCTGGACTGGCTGCTCACGATGCAGATCGCGCGGGGGCCAGCCGCCGGCGCCGTGTATGACCAGATCACCGAACGGGTGATGCCGCCGTTCGCGGGGCCGCCGTTCCAGAACGTCCGCCGGCTGCTGCCGCCGAATCTCGACGCGGCCGCGGTGTGCGCGTCGGTGTGGGCGCGCGCGGTGCGGACGTTCGAGACCCTCCCCGGGCTGAAGACGCGCGCCGGACGGTACCGCGCCGCCGCGGAGTTGTCGTGGCGGCGGCTCGTCGCGGACAAGGCGAAGCCGGCCCAATTGCTCACCGCTGCGCTCCCGCTGTATCAGCTCACCGGGGGGACGGAGTACCTCACGGCGGCCACGCGCGCCCTCGACGCGGAGCTGGGCACGAAGACCGGCGACGCGGCGGCGGAGAAGTTCATGTGGGCGAAGTGGGATGTCGCGGTCGCGGAGTTCGCGGCAAGCCCTGAGCCTGTTCGACTACGCCGGGGCGACGATGCGGAACGAGGACCGCGCGTGCCTCAACTACGGGCA
>CAYHEI010000188.1:0-6236 GCA_964355385.1 uncultured bacterium
TCCGGACACTCCCGGACTCGGGGACTCGTCCCGCAGACTAACGGGTGACCCGGAGTGTGCCCCGGGCTCGGGCGCCGCTTTCGTGTACTTCTCGCGCACCAGGTCGATCTGGGCCTGCGTCAGCGTGCTGATCGCCTGCTTCGCGGGCAGGTTCTGCTTCTTCAAGTGATCGAGGATTTCGCGGGTCGGGACGCCCAACTCCTTGGCGAGCTCGAACGCGCGCGTGACCTTCACGCGGACACCGGCCCTGAGTCCGTTCGAAGGGCCTCCGTCGGGGCGGGCGCGGCCGGTTCCGGGGCGGACTCCGCGCCGGGTTCGGCGGCCGGCGGGGACGCCTCGGCCGGAGCGGCGGCGGCTTCCGGCGGGGCTTCGGTCGCGGTCGTCGCCTCGGCGGCGGCCTCCGGCCCCGCGTCCGTTCGCGGGGCGACCACGCCCTTCAGCTCGGCCTCCGTCACGACCTCCACTTCCCAGCCCGTGAGCTTCTTCGCGAGGCGCGCGTTCTGGCCGCCCCGGCCGATGAGGTGGACGAGCTGGTTGTGGTCCGACGCCACCGCGATCATCCGCTTCTTCTCCTCGTCCTTGATGACCCGTGAAGGCTTGGCGGGGGAGAGCGCGCTGATGAGGAATTTCTCCATGTCCTCGTGCCACAGGACCACATCCATCTTTTCGCCGTGCAACTCCTGCACCACCGCCTGGACGCGCATGCCCTTCATGCCGATGCACGCGCCCACGGGGTCCACGTTGCGGTCGTTCGAGTGCACGGCGACCTTGGACCGGGAGCCGGGCTCCCGCGCGACGGCCTTGATCTCGACGATGCCCTGGGCGACCTCGGGCACTTCCTGCTCGAAGAGGTACTTCACCAGCTCGGGCCGGTTGCGCGAGGCGATGATGTGCGGCCCGCGCGGCGTGTTACTCACCTCCGCGACCAGCACTTTCAAGTGTTCCCCGGGACGGTAGTCTTCCTTTGGAATCTGCTCGCTTCCGGGAAGCACGGCCTCGACGTCGCCCAGGTCCAGGATCACGAGCTTGCCGCGCCGCTGCTTCACCAGGCTGGTGACCGCCTTGCCGATCTTGTCCTTGAACTCCCCGAACTGGCTCTCGCGTTCGACTTCCCGGACCTGCTGGAGGACGATGTGCTTCGCGGTCTGCGCCGCGATGCGTCCCAGCACGTCGATCGGCACGGGCATGCGGATCTCCGCGCCGGGAACGGCGGCGGGATCCACGGCCCGCGCTTCGGCCAGCCCGATCTCTTCCGGCCCGGCCGGCTTTCCGGCCGCGACCGTCTTGCGCACGACGACGGTCATGTCCCCGGACGCCTCGTCGTAGGCGACCTCGACGTGCTCGGGCACGACCCCGAGCGACTTGCGGGCCGCGGCCAGCAGCGCGGACTCGAGGATCTCGCGGACCTTCTGGCGGCTCATGCGCTTGCCGCGCTCCAGCTGCTGCAGGGCGTCGTTGATGTTGATCTTCACGGGCGGCGCCTTCCGGCGGGGAAGCGGATCTCGCGGTTGGCCGCCCGGATCTCGGCGAGCGGGACCACGCGGCGCGCGCCGCCGTCCAGTTCCAGCGTCAGGCCCGCGTCGTCCACCGCGAGCAGCGTGGCCGTCACCGGGCCGCCGGCCCGGTCGTCCCGGACCGACACGCGCACGAGGCCGCCCACCGCCCGCCGGAAGTCCTCGAGCGTGCGCAGGGGACGCGTGAGCCCCGCCGAGGACACTTCCAGCGTGTAGGGCGCGGGAACGTCGTCGCCGGCGTCCAGCATCCGCTCCACCGCCCGGCTGACCGCTTGGCAGTCCGCCACCGCGGTGGCGCCGCCCGGGCGCTCGATGGTCAGGCGCAGCACGCGCCCGTGCCCCTCGTCGATGAACGTCACGTCGAGCAACTCCACCCCCTCGGCCCGGGCCAGTGGCGCGGCCATTTCGCGTACCCGCCCGACCACGTTGTTCCGGTCCATGTGCACGGTGTCAACCCCCTGACAACAGAAAGAGTGGGGAGTTCCCCCCCCACTCTCGCTTCAATAATTAGAGCATATTCCCCTTCCCAGCTTCAACTCCCCCCCTGGGCCGGGGCCCGTCCCCAAAATCCTATCCAGGCTTGACATTCTCGGAACCACGTAGGTATCGTGGGGGGCAAGTAGTCCGGTATGGTTCGGTATGAGTTGTGGATTCGAGCAGGTGGACCAACCCTTAAAGGAGGCAGGAGAATGCGCAAAGCAATGACGTGGCTCATCGCCACGATCGTGACCGTCGGCGCCACAAGCGCTTTTGCGGCCGATCGCGCGGTGGTGGGCCTGGAGTGGGGATACGGACCAACCTTCCGCAGTCTTGGCAATGCCAAGATGGAGCAGAACGCCAACCTGTACTGGAAAGTCTCCGACGACTTCACGCTGGGCGTACTCGGCGGGAACGGTGCGTGGGCGATGTCCAAGAAGCAGAGGGATGCCAGGGGTGGAGTGCCCGGGGGGACGCCCGGTGTCACGCACACGCTGCGCAAGGAAGGCACCATCCAGGTGTCGGGCATCCGATTCTTGAAGGCCTTGCCGATGATGAACATGCTCAGCGGCGGCATCGACCTGGGCGTGGCCCAGTTCACCGAGACGAGCGCGGCCATCACGACCGACGTGCTGGCCATGAGCGATGGAACGCCGGTGCCACCGGCGACGTTCGGTGCACCTGTCGCGTTCAACGCGACCGGAGCGGTGCTTGGGTTGACGGGACGGATGAGCATCTTCCGGGCCGAGTCCAAGACGATCACCAGTGAGTTCGTGCTGACAGGGAGCCTGCGCTACATCGCGCTGCCGCCGATCAACGCGGTCGGCACGCTCATGGACGTCCAGGATCTCGTCGGAGCGGCGAACACGCCGAAGAGCTCGATTGGGCCCGTTCGCAGCTACCACAACCTGGGGCTGACGCTCGGCGCGAACATCTGGTTCTAATTAACCCTACAGCCAAGGAGACCAACAGATGAAGAAGTCGCTTACAGGTGCGGCGGTGGCGCTGCTGTTCGCCGGTACGGCGATGGCGGAAGCCCTGTCCTTCAGCTATGGTACGAATTTCCTCAAGCCGAACGACAACCGATTCCAGACCACGCAGGGCACGTCGTTCACGCTGGGCTGGAACATCGACAGCGATGTCAGCTTCGCGGTGATCACGGAGAACACGAACGTGCAGGCCTTGAACACGTCGGCTGGTGCGGCGGGTTCGCTGGCGGTGCCGACGACCAACCTGGGCTCCCTGGCAATTTCCGGAATCCGGGTCAGCAAGGGTGTCGTGAAGAACGTCACGGTCGGATTGGGGCTGGGCGTTGCGACACTGGCATGGGTGCCCACCGTGGCTCCCGGCGGTGGAAGCACGAGCCAGCCGGTCGGCGGCGTGAGCCCGGCGGTGGACATCACGGGGGTGGTGAACATTCTGTCCGGCAAGGGTGACAAGGTGTCGGGCTCACTCGACGCGGTCATCTCGGCCCGGTTCATCGACGGTCAGCGCTCAGGGTATGCGCTCGGGCAGAATTCGACAAACGGTACCGTGCCGGGGACGTCCGCAATTTCCAACTTGAACGGCACGAACCTGGGCCTGGCCGTCACGGTCGGGTTCTAACCCCTGGTGCAAGGAGACGCAACCATGAAGAAATTGGCCACGGGTGTCGTACTCGCCCTGGTGGTCGGCGGCTCCGCGATGGCTGAGAACCTATCCTTCGGCTTCGGCACGAATTTCTTCAAGCCGAACGATGGACGATTCCAGACTTCGCAGGGGACGTCGTTCCTCCTGTCGTGGACGGCGGAAGAGTGGACCTATTCGGTCCTGAATGAGAACACGAATCTGAGCGCGGTGACCGCTGCAGGTGCGGCGGTGGCCGGAACCCTCGGGGTGTCCGGGATCCGCGTCAGTCGGAGCGTGGTGAAGCTGGTGACGATCGGGCTCGGGATCGGGGCGGCATCGGTCGCCCTTCCCACCGGCGGAACCGTCAACAAGCCGGCGATCGATGTCGTCGGAACGGTGAATATCCTGTCCAGCAAGGGCGACAAGGTGTCGGGATCGTTCGACGCCATCGCGATGGCCCGGTTCATCAACTTGCAAGGGGCGGGATCGGCGCTCTCCGGTGCAGCCGTGGACGCGGTGTCGGGCCTGAACGGGACGAACCTCGGGCTGGCGGTCACGGTCGGGTTCTGAGATCGGAAAGGTTTTGATCGCTTCGGCAGTGTTGTCGGGGAAGCTCCGGCGCCCGTTCATGGGTGTCCGGGGCTTCCCCCGTCTTTATTCCATGGTCATCGTGGCGCTGGTCGCGGCGGCGCCGGTCTTTGCCGACATCAGCGGATCGATCAGCAAGAACAAGGCGGAGCAGGCCAAGGGGTCGTCGAGCTGCTCCAGCGGCATGCCCTGCTGGTATACCGAGCAGGCCGCGACCAACTCCGACGGTATGTCCGACACGCAGCAGCTCGCGTTCAGTCTGCCCGTCGTCGGCGGATTCGCGGGCGGCGTCTTCGTCCAGAACACGGTCGACCAGTTCGGCGGGACGACCATCACGACGCGGACGACCGGCATGGATGCCCACGTGCCGGGCCCGGGCGGGTCCACCCTGGTGGGCGGGATCGGGCTGACCCAGATCCGCGCCGGGGGCGGGATCGAGTCCGGAACGACCGTGGTCACCAAGGTGCAGGTCCCCGTGCGGCAGGTCGGGAGATCCCTGATCTCCTTCGAGGTCGGCCAGCAGACGACCACGACGCCGCGGCTGCGTTCGACGAACCTGATCTTCGGGGTGACGGGCAGCATGGGTGCAGGCGGCCGGGCGGCGGCCGCGCCGAAGCGCGAGCGGATGCAGGCCCCGCAGCTCGCTTCCGCCAGGACCTCGAACGGAAAGTAAGGCCCCGCTGCGGGGCCGTCACGGCCGCGGCGCGCGAATGATCTTCCTCCTCTCTCTCATGCTGTCGGCCGTGCTGCAGGTTCCCGCGTCCGCGGCATCCGTCGAGTACGCCCTCTCGTACCTCGCGATCCCCGGTCGGGTGGACTACCTCCAGCGCACGCTGCCGAACCCGCCGCCCGCGCCCGCGCCGCCGGCGGACGAGCAGCAGACGCAGTCCCTCAGCATGGGAGCCGCGGGGGTGCGCGTCGCCCTCGCGCTTCCGCACGAGATCGGGCCGTTCGCGGCGGGCGTGGAGACCGGGATCGCGCTGCCCGTGGGCGGCCAGTCCTTCCAGCGCGGCGACATGGTGACGAACACGGCGGGCAAGCCGAAGAACGACACGAACGAGGGGGACTACACCTCGTGGCACGTGACGGCGCTCCCCGTCCTCGCGACGCTGCGCTTCGCGGTCCCGAGCCAGGTCGTGAGCCTGGGGGGACAGGCGGGCGCGGGGCCCGTCGTGCTCAACCTGCGCACGGACGATTTCGCATCCACGTACGACAACGCGGACGTCCTGATCCGCCACGAGCAGACCACGACGAACGTGGCGGCGTTGGGCTTCGCGGTGGAGGCCGTCGCGGGGCTCGTCATCCCGGCGAGCGAGGAGCTCACGCTCAAGCTCTACGGCGGCTTGCTGTGGATGTCGCAGACCGAGTGGTCCACGACGCGCTCTTCCCCGTTGCCGGCCACGACCTACGGGCCGGGCGGCTCGCTCGAGCCGGGCCTCCAGCTCGGCGGCATCGGCTTCACCCTCCGCCTCGGCCTGACCTATGGTCTTTAGGACGGTCCGGCCAGGCCGGACCGCGATCTTGCCGGCAAGGCCGATCGCCTAGCGGAGGAAGGCGGAGGGGACGCCGGCGTCGACGGTGAGCTGCGCGCCGGTGATCTTGGAGGCGCGCGGGGAGAGCAGGAAGAGTACGGCCTCGGCGACGTCCTCCGGATAGACCGGCTGCTTGAGGAGCGTGCGGGCGGCGTAGAACGCCGCGAGCTTCGAGAGGGGCACCCCGTGCGCGCGGGCGCGGCCCCTAAGGACCGAGCGGGTCCAGAGCCGGCTGCCCGCGAACACCGCATCCGGGTGCACGAGGTTCACCCGGATGCCGTGCGGCCCGCCTTCCAGCGCCAGCACGCGGGCGAGCTGCACTTCGGCGGCCTTGGACGCGCTGTACGCGGCGAAGCCCGCGCCGGGGGACGCCACGTTCTTGGTCCCGACGAAGACGTAGGCCCCGCCCCGGCCGCGCTTGGCGAGCACGCGGAAGGTCTCCCGCGCCACGAGGAAATGTCCCGTGGCGTTCACCGCGAAGGCCGTGTTGTCTGAGGCGATCGTCACCCGTTGCGCA
>CAYHEI010000189.1:0-6215 GCA_964355385.1 uncultured bacterium
CGTCACGACGTCGCTCAACCGGAAGAGGTCGTCGAGCGCCACCGCGCGGGCTCCGAGCTTCCCGGCTTCCTCCGCCGTCACGTACGGGTCCGCGAGGAGTGCCGCGACGTCGTACCGCGCGAGCAGGCCGAGCACGGCCCGCCCCACGCGGCTTGCGCCGATCACCCCGACGGTGCACCCGCGCAGGTCGCCCGGACGGCGGCGGCCCGCGGTGGGACTCCAGCGGCCGGCCGCGACAAGCGGCGCGAGCTCCATGACGTTCTTGCGCCCGATGACCATCAGCGCGACGGCGTACTGCGCCACGTCCACCGCGATCGCGCCGGCCGCGCACGTCACCACGATCCCCCGCTCCCACAGCGCCTCGCTGACGACTGGCTTCACCGTGCCCGCGGCGTGCGCGACGATGCGGAGCGCGGGCGCCACGGCCAGCAGCTCCGCGGCGAGGACGGGGCTTCCCCAGCCCGTGATGCAGCCCGACGCGCCCGCGAGCAGCCGGCGCGCCTCGTCCGGCCCGATCCCGTTTCCCGCGGGCCACACCAACTCGAAGCGCTCCTCCAGGCGGGCGGCCGTGGCCTCGTCCTTAACCTCGGCGAGCACGCCCTTGCCGACGAGCACCCCGATCCGCGGGCGGACGGTCACTTGCCCCGCAGCGTCAGGCGTCGATGCCGAGGATCGCGCGGCCGGCGGACGAGATACGCTCGGGGCCCCACAGCGGCTCCCAGACCACGTTGACGGCCGCCTCGCGGACGCCGGGCAGCTCCAGGATCTTCTCCCGCGCATCGGCGGCGATGACTCCGCCCATGCCGCAGCCGGGGGCGGTCAGCGTCATCGCGACCGTCACCTGCCACCCACCGCCCGGCGCCTCGGTCAGGTCGATCCCGTACACGAGGCCCAGATCGACGATGTTCACGGGGATCTCGGGGTCGAAGCAGGTCTTGAGCGCCCCTTCGACGAGCGGCGCCAGCGCCGCACGCGTCACGGGAGCGCCGCCGTCCGCGTGCCGGGCAGCGGCCGGAGCGGCGGCCTCGATCCCGATAGCGTCGGAGTCCTTGGCCGCGAGCTGGACCAGGATGCCGAGCGCCGGAATCTGCAGCGTGATGCGGCCCCCGAGCGCCTGGGTCACGACCGCTTCGGTCCCCTGGGCGATGGTGAGGGAGTGCCCCGCGGGGATTACGGTGACCTCACAATGACGGGCGAAAACGACGGGAGCGAGCGCGGACTGGCTCACGGGGTCATCGCGACTTCCCGGCGGAAGTCCTTGCCCATGGGAGGCGTGCACATGAGGTAGGCCTCCGAGGGCTTCCCCCCGGTGTCCAGCCAGTGCGTCGCGCCGTGCGGAATGGTGAGCACATCGCCCGGGCGCACGGCCACGGCGGCGTCCCCCAGGTGCAGGGTCCCCCGGCCCGACAGCACCACCACCGTGAGATCGCTGCGGTCGTGCACGTGCGGCGTTTCGGGCTTGACGAGCCGCAGGACGTGGAAGCTCGCCTCCTTGGTCGCGCGCAGCGTTCGCACCGCGCCGGGCTTCGCCAGCTCTTCCGCGGTCCACTCCACGCGCGCCGCCGCCCCCGCTTCCGACACGAGGCGGGGCCCGTCCCCGCCGCACCCGGCGAGCGTCAGTCCCAGCAGCGCGGCGAGCGTCCGTCCGTGCATGCCCGTAGTATACTGAACTCCCGATGGCCGAGCGGAATCCGACAATCGTCTTTCCGGAGCCCAAGCGGGCGGTGGTCGAGGACCGCCCGATGCCCGCGCCCGGGCCCGGCGAGGTCCTCGTCAAGACGCGCCGCAGCCTGATCTCGACCGGCACCGAGCTGACCATCTTCAGCGGGGAGTTCCCGCCGAACTCGTTCTGGTCCGGGTACGGGAAGTTTCCCTTCGTCGCGGGCTACTCGAACGCTGGGCTGGTGACGGCTGTCGGGGCGGGCGTGGACCCCGGTCTCCAGGGCAAGCGGGTCGCCTCCTTCCGCGCCCATGCCGCGTACGTCACCGTGAACGCCGCGGACGCCTACGTCATCCCCGACGGCCTCCCCGACGAGCAGGCGGCCTTCTTCTCGCTCTCGCTGATCGTCATGAACGGCGTGCGGCTCGCGGAGCTCCAGTGGGGCGAGGCGGTGGTGGTGTTCGGCACGGGGCTGATCGGCCAGTTCTGCGCGCGGTTCTGCGCGCTCTCCGGCGCCCGCCCCGTCATCGGGGTGGACGTCGCGCCCGCGCGCCTCGCCCTCCTTCCGGAGGGCCCCGCGTTCGCCCGCGTGAACGGCAAGCGGGAGGACGCCGGGGCGCGCGTGAGCGCCCTGACCCGGGGCCGCATGGCGGAGGTGGTCTTCGAGTGCACCGGGAACCACCTGCTCATCCCCGGCCAGTTCGCGCTGCTCAAGCGGCCGCGGGGACGCTTCATCGTCCTGAGCAGCCCGCGCGGCCCTTCGACGTTCGACTTCCACGACCTCGTGAACGCGCCCAGCCACGTCATCATCGGGGCGCACCAGATGTCCACGCCCGAGCACGAGACCCCGTACAACCAGTGGACGAAGCGTCGGAACACGGAGTTGTTCTTCGACCTGGTGAAGAGCGGCGAGCTCGCGCTCGCCCCGCTGATCTCCCACCGCTATCCGGCCGCGAAGGGGCCGGACGCCTACCGCATGCTGCTCGAGGACCGCTCGGGCGCGATGGGCGTCGTGCTCGACTGGGAGGCCTGAGGCACTTCCAGCAGGGCCACGTCCCCGGCGTCGAGCGTCAGCAGCAGCGCGTCGCCGTCCAGCGTCAGCGTCCGGTCGGCGACGAGGTCCTTGACGCCTGAGGGGGCCGCGCCCGGGAAGACGACTCGTGTCCGCCGCGCCCGCCCCGTGTCGTTGTACACGGTGAGCAGACCGTCCCCGAACCGCTCGACGTAGACGCCCTCGTCCTGCGCCTTCGCCCCCGCCACGGGCCGCCAGCCCGCCTCGGCGATCCGCCGGATCAGCGGGACGTACTTCTTGAACAGCGGCCGGTCCCGATCGTAAAGTTCCGGCCGGGTGAAGTAGTGGCCGCCCGCCGCGTCGGGGCTGAAGAACCCCGGGAACATCCCGTACGCAAGACAGCGTTTCATGTAGAGCGCGACGCGGTCGGGCGGCAGTGTGTCGAAGTTCGTGTTCATGAGGAAACAGTACGGCTTGCCGCCGCAGAGGACCCGGCGGATCATCAGCTCCGCGTCGGGCATCGGCCGCCACTCCCCGCCCGGGTTCCAGTCCCACTCGGTCCCCATGACGTCGAGCCACGGCGCCAGCCAACACAGGTCGGCGGGCGTTCCGTTCGCCATCGTGTACTTGCCCAGACCGTGCATGGCCTCGGCCAGGGCGCGGAGGTACTCCTGCACGATCAGTCCCTTGAAGAGCGCCGGCTGGCGGGTCTCGAGGGAGAAGACCGGCGGCGTGGCGGCGAGGGCGAAATGCTCGCGGCGGAAGTCCAGCGTATCGGTGACGTACCCCTCGATCGAGTCCACGTACTCGCCGTCGAGATCGGCCTTGCGGCCCGGGCCGTAGAGCGCGTCACGGATCGCGGCGTTGAACTTGATCGAATAATCCGAGGGGTCCGCGTTCAGATTCGGCGACGAGTTCATGCTCCAGACCGCGCCGTCGTTCCAGGGCTCGTGGCGCATGCGCGCGACGAGCCCGCCGTTCTCGTCCCAAAATCCGCTGGCGAGCAGGGCTTTCGCCGGGGCCTCGCCCGCGGCGGCGCGGCGGCGGGCCTCCACTTCCGCGGCGGCCATGGTCCAGGGCGCTCCCGCCTTGAGCGGCATCCACCAGGTCAGCGGCTCGGTGTAGCGGAAGGTCAAGAGGCCGTGGGCGTCGTCCCACGCGGTCTCGTCGTCCCCCTCCTTGAACGCGAACCCGAAGTCCTCCCAGTCCCGGATTCCGCTGACCGCCTGAAAGGGCATCCAGAGCCCCTGCCGCGGCACCCGGACCCGGAAGGCCTCCGGGAACGCGCGCTGGTACGCGGCCACGGCGCTGCGCCAGCCTTCCGCAGCGTCGAAACGCAGAATGCGGAAGGAGAAGTCCGCCGCCGGGCGCTCCGGCGTGAGCCCGAAGTCGTAGGCGAGGTAGAGCTGCCCCGTCCCCGCGCTGTAGCCGGCGCGGAAGAAGGCGGGCGTGTCCATGTCGAGCGCGAGCGCCCGGCCGTCCCGGCCCGCCGCCACCGCCGCGAACGGCAGCCGGGACAGGTTCCCGTTCGCGCCCGCGTCCACGCGCGCGGTGCAGGCGTACTCGCGGGGCGGCAGCACCGCCTCGTCGGCCCGCGGCGCGCCGATCCACCGCCACTCCACGCCCTGGATCGGCAGGACGTAGTACAGCGTGATCGCGCGGTCCCGGCCGGAATGGTCGGTCACCCGCCCGCGAAAAGCGTCCACGCCGTCCTCCTCGCGCCGCTCCACCGCGAAGCTCAGCCCGCTCGTGGCGGTCGCGGAGAAGGCGACGATGTCGCTCTCCACCGCCACGTCCCGCAGCTCGAAACCGCCTGGCGACGGGAGCTGCGGCACCACGGGCAGGCCGTCGAACCAGACCCCCATCGGGGGCAGGCGGATTTCGGCGAGGGCCGCATCCTTGAACCACACTCTCCCCGCGTGCTCGCGCAAGAGCAGGTAGCAGAGGACCTCTTTCACGGGTTTCAACGGAGAGAAACGGATCTCGCGCCGCTCCCAGCCGTGCGTGCCGGTGGCGAACGGCGCGGACACGCCCCACTCGTGCGAGCCGTCGCGATACGTGAGGTCGAGCCAGAGGGCGTAGTCGCCGTCGCGGCCGCCGTCCACGCCCTCGGCCCGGCTCAGCGCCGAGACGACGAACGGCTGCGCCTCCGCCTGGTTCAGCGCGACCACCTGCCACGCGCCCCGCCGCCCGCCCCGCTTCGGACCGTTGTCGCAGCCGAGCTCGGGCCCGGCGCGGACGAAGCCCTTCTCGTACGCCTGCCAGGAACCACCCGAGAGCAGATTGCCGACGGGCTGGACCACGGGGAGGACCTTCTTGCGGACCACGGACGCTTCCCCGCTCACGGCGAGCCAGGCAACGAGAAGGGTGACGACGCCCCGGCTCACCACCCGGACACTTTCGCGCCCACCTGGTACGTGCCGGTCACCTTGAAGGGCAGCAGGGCGATGACCAGCGCCCGCTCGGCGGAGAGACGCGGGCTGTCGGGCGCGTCCGGCCCGCCCATGTCGGTCTTGACCCACCCGGGATCCATCGCCACGACGGACACCTTGCCCTTGAGCTGCAGCGCGTAGAGCTTGGTGAGGCCGTTGAGCGCGTACTTGGAAAGACGATACGACGCCATGCCCGCGCCGTGGGTGATGCTCCACTCGCTCCCCGCGCCCGACGACACGTTGACGACCCGGGGCCGGCGGCCCTTCAGCAAGAGCGGCAGGAGCGCGCGGGTCATCCGGTGCGGCCCCACGACGTTGATCCGCAACGTCTCGTCGAGCTCGTGCTCGCCCTCGTGCGCGAACGGCTTGCCGCCGGGGCTGACCGCGGCGTTGTTGATCAAGAGATCCACCGCGCCCCACCGGCGCTTCGCCGCAGCCGCGACCTTCCGCCCCGCGGCGGGCGTCCCCACGTCCGCCCGTACGAACCCACACACCTTGCCGTAGGCACGGAGCTCCCGCGCCGCCCGCGCGAGGTTCGCGGCGTTGCGCGCCACCCCCAGCACCTGCGCGCCCTCGGCCAGGAACCGCATCGCGATCTGGAACCCCACGCCCCGGCTCACGCCGGTGATGACCACCCGCTTCCCCTTGAGCTTGCCCATGTTCATGCCGTCTCCCGCCCCCCTCCGACCGGTCTCCATATTACAATGGACCATCCATGTGGCAACCGAATCGCCGGCAATGGCTCGTGATCTGGATCGCGGCCCCGCTCTCCTGGGCGGCCTACGTCCTGCCGGGAACGGAATCCCTCGAAGAGGTGGAGACCCAGGTCTGGAGCCTCATCCTCATCGGCGCGGCGCTCCTGGTCTGGAAGTTCGCCGATCCGGCCGCGGCCGATGCCGCCCGGCCGAGCCGTTCGGCCAAGCCCCCCGCGGCTCAGCCCTCCGGGCGGGTGCTGGGGTGGTTGCTGGCGATCGGTCTCCTGGGCGCGATCCTCCTGCGTCTCAACGCGGTCCAGACCGCGATCGCGGATCTCGTCCAGCCGTCTGATCTTTCCGACATTCAGTCCTCGTTGAAGGACATCGGCGACAAACTGGACCGGTGACGCCGGGTC
>CAYHEI010000190.1:0-6175 GCA_964355385.1 uncultured bacterium
CGAGCTGCTCAAGGAAGTCGGGATGTCCCGCCGGCCGGTGCTCTTCAAGCGCGGGCTGAGCGCGACCCTCAAAGAATATCTCCAGGCGGCGGAATACATCCTGTCCCGCGGGAACGACCAGGTCATGCTCTGCGAGCGGGGCGTTCGCGCGGTGGAGGATTACACCCGCAACACGTTCGACCTCAATGCGATCCCGGTCCTCAAGGAGCTGACGCACCTGCCGGTGATCGCGGATCCCAGCCAGGCGACGGGCAAGTGGAGCCTCGTCTCGCCGATGTCGCTGGCGGCCGTGGCCGCGGGCGCGGACGGGCTCATCATCGAGGTCCACGACCATCCCGAGGAGGCGCTTTCGGACGGGGAGCAGTCCATCCTGCCGTCGCGCTTCGCGGGGCTCATGCGCGAACTCAAGCCGGTCGCCAGGGCGGTGGGCAGGAGTATCTGATGCGCTGGCCGTGGTCGTCCGCCGCCGCGGACAAGGCCGAGACGATCATCAACGAAGGCGCCGAAGTCCGGGGGCACGTCGCCGTGAAAGGCCCCATCCTCATCCTGGGTCGGCTCGAGGCCGACGCGCGCTGCGAGGACCGGCTGGTGATCGGCCGCACGGGCTCCGTGCGCGGGAACCTGTCGGGACGCATTGTGACGATCGCCGGCCGCGTGCAGGGCCGGGTCGAGGCCGACGAACTCGTCGAGCTGCGGGACACCGCGCATCTCACCGGGGAGATCCACGCCCCGCACCTCGTCGTGCAGGAAGGCGCGGTCTACGACGGCGCGGTCCACATGGGACCCGCGGCGGGGCGGGCTAGCGTTTCCGGGGAGCCGGCCCCAGTTGGGCGAGCAGCTGTCGGGCGGCCGCCGGCGCGGCGGACTGAAACCGCGCCATGAGCGCCTCGAGCACGGCCCGGGCCTCCGCCGTCCGCTTCAGCTCTACGTAGCTCAGCGCCAGCTCGTAGAACGCGTCGGGGATCTTCTCCCCGCTGAACTTGATCGCGTCGAGGTACGGCGAAACCGACGCGGCGGGGGCTCCAGCCATCCGGTACGCGCGGCCGAGGAAGAAGACCGTGAGGCCGTCCTTGGGATTCAGTGCGCGCGCCTTCTCGAGATCGCCGATCCCCTCCCGCACGCCTTCGGCGTAGGGCGAGCTGCCGATGGCGGACTGCGCGGCGAGTGCGCTGTGCGCGATGCCCCGTCCCTGCAATCCCTCGGGGAAGTGCTCGAAGACGCCGATCGCCGCCGAGAAGGACGCGATGGCGGCCGGCAGGTCCCCGGCGTTCTGGAGCGCCTTGCCGCGATAGTAATGGATGAGCACGGCGTCGGTGTGGATCGGCGCGAGGCGGGACGCCTTGCCGAAGTAGTCGAGCGCCCGCGCGGCGTCGCCCGCCTGCGTCCAGGCGTGGCCGAGCTTGAGGTAGTGGCTGGCGATGACTTTCCCGGCGCCGCGGGCGGAGAGTCCAATCGCGACGACGGTGGCCACGAGACCGGCGAGGCGCCAGCGGGGGAGCGGGAGGGTCAGCACGGGCAGCGCGGTCATGCGTACCATGGCAACCACCACACAGCCGAAGAAGACGTGCGCGTTGGCGATGACCTTGAGCGGAAAGTTCGTCGCGCTGTTCACGTAGTACGAGACGACGGCCGTCAGGAGCCCGATGAGCCGCCAGCGCGCGTAGGTCGCCCCCGGCGGCAGGCGCGCGAGGGCGGACCAGCCCGCGACCACCAGCGCGACCATGATCCAGAGGAAGATGCCCAACCCGAGCGGCCCGATCTCGGCGAAGAGGTGGACGTAGTCGTTGTGCGCGTAGAGTTCGAGGTGCGGGCTCACGATCTCGGCGGCGCGGGGCCACTTCCGGTCCCAGATCGCCTGGGCCTGGCCCTGGCGTCGCGCTCCCGCGAGATGGAAGGCTCCGATCCCGCTCCCCGCGACCGCCAGCGGGCTCGCCATCTCGGTCCGGTGGTAGTCCGTGCCCATCAGCCAGCCGCTGTACCAGTAGAAGAACCGGGTCTGGATGGAGGAGGACCGGACGGGATCGAGGAACTCCTTGAAGCGCTCCCCCAGATTGCGGCTGGTCGGCAGAAGAGCGATGACCAGGACGATGACGCCGGCGACCGCCGCGACCCACCAGCGCACGGCGCGCAGAAACGACCAGAAGGATGCGGTGCCGCGGTACACCGTCCGATACGCCAGCCAGGTGAAGACCGGGATCGAGGTGAACAGGGCGAGCAGTCCGCCCCGGGAGCCCGTGTAAAAGACCGAGGGAAGCGCGAGCGCAATGCACGCGGTCATGAGGATGCGCCAGCTCCCGCCCCGGTCTCCCAGCAGCAGCCCGAGCATGACGGGAAGCAGGAAGGAGCTCTGTTGGCCGAGGAAATCCGGGTTGCCCATGGTCGAGTAGACGCGGTTGTCGCCGAAGCTCGTCCAGTTGATCCAGTCCACCCCGAGGTACTGCAGCCCCCCGTACAGCGTCACGCCGAAATGGGAAAGCAGCACCGTGCCGAGCAGCGCGTCCGCGGGCACGAGCCCGGCCTCCGCGGAAACCGCCAGGACGATCAGGGCGCCCAGTTCGAAGAGGCGCTCGACGCTGGCTGTCGCGAGCGGCGTGCGCGGCGTGGAGAGGATGCACGCGGCGAAGAAGAGAGCCGCGCCCCCCGCGAGATGCGAGCGCAGGGAACGGCCGCGCCACAGGAGGGCGGCGGCGGCGGCCAACCCGAGGCTGCGGAGGGCGAAGCTCTTGGGAGTCTCGAACGCCTCGTTGCCGTTGAGGTAGAACACGAGGGGGATGACGAAGGCCGCGCAGAGGATGATGAGCCGTGTCATGCGGTGCGCCAGCCGGGCGCTCACGATTCCCATCTCGCCATCTTAGCCTGTATAGTGATCGCAATTCCCGATGCGCGCCGCAGTCTTGTACCCGCCGCTGCTGCTCAACGGGCGCATTCCGGTGCTGACGCAAAGCCGCATCTTCTCCTTCACGCACTCCAGGCAGATCCGTATTTATCCCCTCGTGATGGCGCAGGCCGCCACGACGCTGTCCCGGGCCGGCGTCGAGACCGCTTGGCTGGATGGGATCGCCGCGGGCTGGGATCCGGCCGAGTTCTGGCGGCGGTTGGAGGCATTCCGGCCCGACCTCGCGGTGCTGGAGACCAAGGTGACGATGATCCGTCGGCACTGGGCCTTCATCGCGGAGCTCAAGGCGCGGCTCCCGGCGACCCGCGTCGCGGTGGTCGGCGACCATGTCTCGTACTTCCCCGCGGAGACGCTGCGGAACTCGCCCGCGGACTTCGTGGTCCCCGGCGGGGACTACGACGCGGGACTTGCGGCGCTCGCGCGACACGTCGCGGGGGAGTCGCCGGACGTCCCCGGCGGCGTGTGGCATCGCGCCGGCGGGGTCCCGGCGGAGGCGCCGGGCGCGCCTCCCGTGGCGGAGCTGGACACGCTGCCGTGGATCGACCGGGAGTTGACGCACTGGGAGCGGTACGGCGAGGCGTACCTGCACCGTCCCGCCGCGTACATCCTGAGCGGGCGCGGCTGCGGCGGCGTGAAGGGGCCGGGGCGCTGCTCGTTTTGCATCTGGCAGTACGCGTTCTGGAAGATGACGGCCCGGCTGCGCGATCCGCGCGCCGTCGCCCGGGAGATCGCCGATCTCGCCGACCGCTACGGGGTCCGGGAGGTGTTCGACGACAACGATTCCGGCGGGATGTGGGATCTCGCGTGGCTGGCGGCGTTCGCGGACGAGCTGGTGCGGTTGGACGTGCCCCGACGGGTGAGCATCTCGTCCAACTGCCGCGCGGACAGCGTCACCCCGGAGGCCTGCGCGCTCATGAAACGCGCGGGCTACCGGCTCCTCAAGATCGCCCTCGAGTCGGGGAACGACGAAACGCTTCGGCGGCTCGCCAAGGACGAATCGGTCGAGGAGGTCGTGCGAGGCGTCAAGCGCGCGAAGGACCACGGGTTCGCGGTGTTGATCACGACGATGTTGGGTTTCCCCTGGGAGAGCGAGGCGGATGTCCGCCGGACCTATGAGACGGCACGGGAACTGCTGCTCTACAAGGCGAAACGGGGCGACTGCCTGGAGGCCAACGTCGTGATCCCGTACCCCGGCACCCCCCTGCACCGGTACATGCTCGAGCACGGCTGGTTCTCGATCGATCCGGGGGACTACGACGCGTACGGCCTTTCCCGGCCGGTCGTGGCCTCGCCGGCCGATCCCCGGACCTGGGCCCGGCGCTTGTGGCGCCTGCACCGGCACCCCTGCTTCATGGCGCGCTCCGCTCTTTCCGTGCGTTCCTGGCGCGATCTCGAGCTGAGCTTCCGGGGGATCCGCTCCCTCCTGGGGCATGAGCGGGACTATGCGGGCTCCTCGCCTTGACCTGGGCGGGCCGGTTTGGTATCGTCTTTCGCATGACGGAGATGCGGTGCGGGGGCTTCGAAACATCACAACACGCGCGTGGAGGTGGATAACAACTATGGCAACTTTCGCGGAATTCTCTGAGGTCGCGGTCGTGACGGAGCAGGACTCGCTGCTCCGCCGGTTCTTCAAGAGCGCCATTCCGGCGCTGCTCACCACCAGCCTCGTGCTGACGCCGGTCATGATCAGCCGGCCGGCTGTGGCGGCCAATGACGCCGCCCAGGCCACGATGGAAGGTGGGATGGACGCCAAGGCGAACGAGGGCGGCGCCCTGTGGTTCTTCGCGGGCTGCCTGGGCCCCATCGGGATTCTGATCGCCTACGTCATCGAGCCGTCGCCGCCGCCCACCCGGATCATGGGAAAATCCTCCGACTACGTGACCGCCTACACGGCGGCCTACAAGTCGGCGGGGAAGAGTGCACAAGGCAAGATGGCGATCATCGGATGCTTGGTCTTGGGGGCGGTCGAGATCCTCATCTACGTGATTTACGTGATGCTCGTGGTGAGCACCGTGACGAGCGTCGCGACGACGACCTACTGACGCTCTAAAGTCGGGTCTCTTCGGAACGCGCGCCGGGAGCGGGATTCTCCGCTCCCGGTGTTGCTGTTCCGGCCGGTCTGGTAAGATACGCAACATGAGAAACGCCTTGCGTTCCCTTCTGGCGTTCGCCCTGGTGGTCGCTTCGCTTCCGTCGCCTGCGGCGGCCGCGGACCAGGTAAGCATCGCGGTGCTGGACTTCGATACCCAGGGCGCCCCGGCGGGCGACGCCGCGATCCTGTCCGAGTACGTGCGGCAGGCGCTCGTCGCGCGGGGCGAGTTCACGGTCGTGGATCGCAAGAACATGAGCAAGGCGTTCCAAGAGCAGGCCCTGCAGCAGACCGGGTGCACCTCGTCGGAATGCGCGGTCAAGCTCGGCAAGGTGCTCAACGTGCAGAAGATGATCGTCGGCACGTACGGCATCATGGAGGGCGGGTTCCGGGTCATGACCGCGCAGATGGTGGACGTGGCGACGCATCAGATCGAACGGTCGGCGAAGATCAAGGGCTTCGAGGTGAGCAACGCGGATGAGGCGGCCGAATCCCTGGTGCGCGACCTGATCACCGGCTCGACTTCCAGCGGGAGCTTCTCGTCTTCCGGATCGTCGGAGTCCTCCTCCTCGCCCGGAGATATGACGAGCGGCATGCTCGAGGGCCAGATGGACGGCAAGGCCAACGGGGGAGGCGCGGGGTGGTTCTTTGCGGGATGCTGTTTGAACCTCATCGGCGTCGCAATCGCCTACTCGGTTGACCCTTCACCGCCGCCGGGACGTGTCATGGGCAAGTCTTCCGACTACGCCGTGGCATACACGTCGGCCTATGGGGACGCGGCGAAGAAGGCGCAGGGCAAGAGCGCCCTGATCGGGTGCGTCGTCGGTTCGCTCGTGTTTGTGATCGCGTACGTCGTCTATATCGTTCTCGTGGTGGCGGCGTTCTCTTCCGCGGTCGAGTCCGCTACGACCACCACCACGTACTGAGGCTCCGACCGACGCGCATTCTGGTTTCGTTGCTCTGCGTGCTGGCCACGGCCGGCGTGGCTTCCGCCGGACCGGCGCCCGGGTTCGCTGCATCCTACACGCTGGCTGAGGGGGACGCCCGGGTTACCACGACCAATACCGGCAGCATCGCGGTCGCCGCCACGGGGGAAGCGTACGTGGACGTCGCCACGCCGGTGGACCAGAAGATCTGGATGGGCGCCAAGGGAATGGCGGTCTACTACCCGGAAGAGGAGTTGGTGGTCC